>DAOUWH010000066.1 GCA_030667205.1 Nitrospirota bacterium | reverse complement strand
CTAAATTCATTAGCTCGACCCTTGAAAAATCGGGAAAGCAACTGGATACGGTCTACTGCTCGGGGCTTAAAAGAGCTTTGAAGAGCGCCGAGATAATCACCGCTAATCTCGATTTGAATCCAATTGTGGTTGAAAAATTGCATGAAAGGCACTTCGGGCTCTGGGAGGGCCTTACTTTCGAGGAGATAGAGGAGCGCTGGCCCGGAGAGTTTAAGGCCTGGGCGCAAGACCCGCTTAAGCACCGACCCAAGGAAGGCGAAAGCACTTTAGAGGTGAGTGAAAGGGTAAATGGCGCATTGGATGGGATTTTAGACAACCACGACGGACAGACAATCGCGGTTGTGGCCCACGGGGGCATAAACAGGGTGATACTGTGCCGGTTCCTCGGCGTGCCGCTTGAGCATATCTTCAGGATAGAACAGGACCACGCCGCCGTGAGCATAATAGAATTTTACGACGGCTACCCTGTGGTAAAACTCCTTAACTGGCGGGGGTTTTAATGCTCAGAGTTTTTTTGATGGTGCTTATGCTTTTTATTTCGGTGCCCGCCATGGCCGACCCCCCCAAGCGCATCGTATCGCTTGCGCCGCAGATAACCGAGATCCTCTATGCCTTGGACCTTGGTGACAATATCGTAGGCGTTACGACGTTCTGCGACTATCCCCCAGAGGCAAGGGAAAAGCCGAAGATAGGCGGGATGTCCAACCCCTCGCTCGAGGCGGTGGTCTCGCTTGAGCCCGACATAGTGGTGATGACCACCGACGGAAACCCCAAGGAGTTTCAAGCCCGCCTCGAGACTCTGCAGATTAAGCACTATGTCTTTACGGCAAGGCGCATCAGCGAACTGCCGGACGCGATAAGGGACGTCGGCGCGGCGCTTGGTGTGAAAGAAAGGGCCGATGAATTCGCCGGTGAGCTGCAGAGGACCCTTAATGGATTTAGAGATAAGAAGACAGTTGCCCCACTCAGGGTGCTGTTCATCGTCTGGCCCGAGCCGCTTGTAGTGGCGGGGCCTGGCACGGCGGTGGACGATGCTATTGAGCTTTTGGGGCATGAAAACATAGCCGCCGGGGCCAGGCTCAACTACCCCAAGTATTCCCTGGAGGAGGTTTTAAGGCAGGCCCCGGACGCGATACTTATCGGGGGAATGGGCCAGGAGGACATGAAGAAGGTCTCCGTGGGGCTGCTTGACAGGCTGAAAAATACCTCTGCCGTCAGGGAGGGCAGGGTCTACTATATGGGCGACGGCCTCTTCAGGCTCGGGCCCCGCGTGGTGGACGGCATCGAGGAGATGGCGGATGTTTTAGATGAGGCATGTAAATGAAAACGAGAGTGTTCATATTGATTACTGCGGTGGCGGGCATATTCGGCTTTGCGCTTCTTGCTGGGCCGAGGCCCATAAACCCCTTTGCCATGAGCGGCCTGGACAGGGAGATACTCCTGTTCGTAAGGCTTCCGAGGCTTGTTGTGGCCGCGCTGATGGGCGGGGGGCTGGGCGCCTCGGGGGCGGTGCTTCAGGGAGTGCTCAGAAACCCTCTTGCCGACCCTTACATACTCGGCCTCTCAAGCGGGGCGGCCCTGGGGGCCGCGGCGGGCATAGTGCTGGGAGTTTCTTTCTTCGGCGCGCTGACCGTCCCGCTCCTTGCCTTTGCCGGCGCAATCGGCACGGGCCTGCTCGTGGGGCTTATGGGGTGGAGGCGCGGGGGGATATGGCCCGAGAGGCTTCTGCTTGCGGGAATAGGGGTGGGCTTTATGCTCTCTGCGGTACTGATGCTCTTTTTAAGCGTCTCTTCCAACGAGGGCCTCCGGCGCGCGATACTCTGGATATTCGGAGACCTCGGGATGTCGGACTGGAAGCTTATCCCCTACGGCGCGCTCCTGATAGGCCTTGGCCTTGCCATTGCCCAGAGGAGGGCAAAGGCCTTAAACACGCTCATGCTCGGAGACGACCTCTCGCACAGCCTCGGGTTTTCCCCGAGGAAGGAGACCGCGCTACTGTTCGTATCCGTGGGGCTTATGACCGCCGCCAGCGTTGCGCTCGGCGGCATGATAGGCTTCATTGGGCTTTTGATGCCCCACATCATGCGTTTTTTCGTAGGCACTGACAACCGCATACTCCTGCCCGCCTCCGCACTGGGCGGCGGGGCGCTTCTGGTGGTGGCCGACCTCATCGGGAGGACGGTGATGAGCCCCACCGAGCTTCCGGCCGGAATGGTCACGGCGCTTCTTGGCGCGCCGTACTTCCTGTATCTCTTAAGGAGGCGGGATGTCATCGGATAAGAAGAAGCACGATTTCATTCTCGAACTGGATAACGTATCTTTCTCATACGAAAGAGAGCTTAATTTGATAGAGGACCTCAAGCTCGGCATAGGCGAGGCCGACTTCACAGGCCTTCTCGGGGCGAACGGCTCGGGCAAGTCAACGATATTAAAACTCCTTGCAGGCATCTTAAAACCCGCAGGGGGCAGCGTCTCCCTGTGGGGCAAGCCGATGACCTCTCTTAGGCACAGGGACAGGGCGAAGCTTTTGAGCTATCTTCCACAGGTGCTGGACATGCGCGTGCCCTTCGGGGTAGGGGAGCTTGCCTCGATGGGGCTTTATCCCTACGGCACACCGCCGGAGCTTACGGTAGCTGAGGCCCTCGGGATGGTCGGGCTATCGGAGAAGCGGGACACGCTCATCACGAACCTCAGCGGTGGGGAGCGCAGGAGGGCATACATCGCGATGACGCTGCTTCAGGGCGCGGGCATCCTCCTTTTGGACGAGCCGCTTGCGAACCTGGACATAAAATTTCAGGTGGAGCTAATAAGGCTTCTGAGGGAGCTTAACTCCACACGGAAGATATCCATCGTGATGGCGCTGCATGACGTAAACATTGCCTTTCAGTTCGACAATATTATCTTAATAAAAGAGGGGCGGGTCATAGGCACGGGCACGCCGGAGAATGTGCTGAACGAAGAGCTTTTAAAAAAGGCCTTTGACATAGAAGTGAGCGTGCACAGGCTTGAGGAAGGCTCCTTCATAACATATTGAGTATTGGACTGGGGTCAAGAATCGAAATAAAAGGGGTCTGTGACCCCCTGCGGGGAGGGCGGATAGATGTATCTGGCATCGTGGAGCGGGGGAAAGGACAGCACGCTTGCGGTGGCAAGGGCGAAAGAGGCAGGCGTTGAGGTAACGGGCATCGCGAACTTCATATCCGACGACTACAGGAGGGTGAGGTTCCACGGCACCGAGGCCTATCTCATAGGGATTCAGGCGGAGCTTGCGGGCATAAGACTCTACCAGAGAGAGACGAGGGCCGAGGGCTACGAGGACGACTTCAAGGCCGCCATAAGGGAGCGCGTTGCAGAGGGTTTTACGGGGATGGTATTCGGCGACATCTACCTCGACGAGCACAGGGTGTGGGTGGAGCGTGTCTGCGCCGAGGTGGGCATCGAGCCTCTTGAGCCCCTCTGGGGCGAGTCCACGGTAAAACTTATCACCGAGTTCGTCGACAGGGGGTTTAAGGCCGTAATTGTAAGCGGCATGCAGGAACACATCGGCAGGGAATGGATTGGAAAGACGGTTAACGGGGACTTCATCGAATACATGAAGGGCAAACCGCAGGCCGACCCCTGCGGAGAGAAAGGCGAGTACCACACGTTCGTCACAGGCGGGCCGCTGTTTAACGGCAGCATCGAGATAACCGAAAGCGAAGTCATCGAGCGAAGTGGCTTCTGGCTGCTCGATATAAAGAGTTATGAAGTGAACAAGCCGTCCTTGACGGCTTAACAGGGGATATGCGAGAGGAACCCCGTTGGAATCGGGGACTGCCCCGCAACTGTAAGCCACTGGCTTTTTTACTGGATTTAGTAACGTGGTTCAAGGCGAGTGGCGAGCCAGGAACTTTCCTTATCCCTGAAACCTAACCCTTCGCGGGAAGCAGGAGGTTTTACAGTATGAACAAATGGGTGGTATTAATTTTGCCTCTTCTCATGCTTACGACGGCATGGGCGGAGGAGACCGTAAAGGTCGAGGAACTGGTGGTAACGGCATCGAGGCTCGAGGAACCCCTTGAGGAGACCACGAGCGATGTCATAGTCGTCACGAGGGAGGATATCGAGAGGACCAACGTGGAGTTCGTGATAGACGCCCTGAGGCGTGTGCCCGACCTCAACATCGCGCAGAACGGCGGCAAGGGCAAGACCGCATCGTTGCTGCTGAGGGGCGCAAGCTCCAACCAGATCCTCGTCATGATAGACGGCGTCAAGGTAAAGAGCACGACCACTGCCGATTTTGACCTCTCGGGCCTTATGGTGGACGACATCGAGCGAATCGAGATAGTAAAAGGCCCCCAGAGCACTATGTACGGCTCCGAGGCGATGGCGGGCGTAATACATATCATTACGAAAAAGGGCGAGGGAAAGCCCAAGGCAGAATTCTCCTTCGAGGGCGGCTCCTTTGCCACATACAATCCCGCGGTTACCGTATCGGGCGCCATCGGCGCGTTCGACTACAGGGTGACGGGCTCGTATTACGAGTCCGAGGGCATATCCGTGGCAAAGCAGGGCACCGAGCGTGACGGGTACCTCAACGCCGCGGTCTCGGGCAAGGTCGGCATCAAGCTTGGCGAGAGCGCCGAGGTGGAACTCACGGGGAAACACTACTACGACCGGAGCGATCTGGACGCGTTCAGCTTCGCGCTAAACACGGTGGCCGACGACCTCAACTACGTCCAGCGCGGCCACCACTCCATGTATTCGGCGAAGGGGAAACTTCATCTCCTTGGTGACGCGTGGGAGCAGGTGCTTACGCTCTCGGCGGTCAGGGACCTCCTTATAGGCACCGACCCGGACACCTCCTGGAACAACTTCGACATCGACACGGGCATGAAGACCGTGGACTGGCAGCACAACCTCTATCTTCACGAAGCCTACACCCTTACGCTGGGCGGCGAGTACCGAAAGGAAGAGGGCAAGAACGTCGGCGTCTTTGATACCGAGATCGAAAACAAGGCCCTGTACCTGAACAACAAGCTCAAGGTCTTCGGCGACGCCCTTGTGCTTAATGCCGGGCTGAGGTACGACGACCACGAGACCGCCGGAAGCGAGACCACATACAGGCTCGGCACGCTGCTTAATTTCAAGGGGGCGGGCCTCAGGCTCCGGGGCGGATACGCCACTGGCTTCAGGGCGCCCACGCTGAACGAGCTGTTTTATCAGGACCCCTTCGGCAGCAGCGGAAACCTTACGCTAAAGCCCGAAAAGAGCAAGTCGTGGGAAGCGGGCATCGAGAAGGACTTCTTCGGGGACAGGGCTTCGGTGTCCGTAACCTATTTCAGGCAGGAGTACGAGGACCTCGTGCAGTGGGTGATGAGCCCGCTTTTTGCCTGGAGCCCGCAGAACGTCGCGGAGACCGAGATAAAGGGCCTGGAGACTACGGCCATTGTCAGGCCGACCGATGCGATTACCCTTACGGCGGGCCATACATATCTCGATACCGAGGACAGGACTACGGGGCGAAGGCTTACGCTGAGGCCCTACAACAAGGCCAACTTCTCGGCGGGGTACTCCGGAGAGAAATTCTCCGTGCTCGCCGACCTCATGTACGTGGGCGGCAGATATGCCCAGTCCGCCGACAGGGACCTCGGCTCCTACAAGGTGGTCAACCTCAGCGGCACAGTCAGGGCCACCAGGAACCTTATCTTCTTTGCGCGGGTTGAAAACATCTTCGACGAGGACTACGAAGAGGCCGCTGATTACGGGACGCCGGGGCTATCGTTGTACGGCGGCATGAAGCTGGTTCTTTAAGGGATACGGGCGGCATCGGAAGGTCTTACCACCAGCCTCCAGATGCCCTCCATAAAAGGAAGCAAGATGGAAAACGGCAGGATTTTAAAGGCTTCGGTTTCGCTTTCCGTACTGGTGCATGTTGTTGCGCTTTGCGCCCTGGTCTTTCTTGTCACTGCGGCGCCCGAGAAGGAGCGGGTATTCTTCGTTGAGCTAAAGGGAATAGAGCTTGTTCCGGCAAGGCCGGGGCCGAAGGCGGTCAAGAAGCCCGCTTCTATGCCTAGTCCCCAAAGGGTGGCAAAGCCTGAAGAGAAAAAAATCGTCAAAGAGATTAAGAAGCCTGTGGTCGATAATCCACAAGCCGTAGAGCCCGAGCCTTTGGTCGACTATGAGCCCTCCGCAGTTATGTATGAGACCGAAGCGAGCGCCGCTTCGGAGGTGACGTTGGACAGGGGCACTGCCCCTTCACAGGGAGTCTCATCCGCCGGGGAAACGGCCTCGCCGGGAACGGTTCTTTCGGCCTCCCTGGATGAGGGCTTCTCGCTTGCCTCTTCGGGAGGCCCCTCAAGGGCCGACTTCATAAGCCGGATACGCGATGCCATCCAGCGGGAGCTTACCTATCCGCTACGCGCGAGAAGGCGCAGGCTTGAGGGCACGGTGGTCGCGGGCTTTGGCATAGACTCCTCGGGCAGGCCGCATGATATAGAGATAGTCGATAGCTCGGGCTATAAGGTGCTCGATGAAGAGGTCATAAAGATAATTCTCAGGGCCTCGCCGTATCCCTATATCCCCGACAGGGTCGAGGTGCCGGTGAGTTTTAGATTGGTGGAGGGGCGTTAAACTTTCTCTATCCTCTTTAATATCTCATCTCTGGCGTCTTTATCGAGGATTATCCTGAGGTGGTTTTTGTGGAACGTGATGTGCTCATCGGCGAAGGGGAGCACGGCGCTTTCGTCGGTCACAAGGCAGTCGCCCCTGCCCACGACCATCTCATCGGGCAGCATCCCGGCGGGCAGCACCTTCTGGAAGGTGCCCGGTATCTTCAGATAGCTGTTAAGCTCGATAAGCGCGGGGTTCGTCCCTCCGGCGGAAAGGCAGTAGAGCTTTCCGGGCCTTTTATCAGAGAGCGAACCAATCAGTTCGGAGTCAGGCAGAAGCTCTCTTACGCCCCGGCTTGCCAGAAAGCCCAGGGTTTTTTTAATGGAGTTTGAAAATGTCTTTTTCTCCTTTTTCGGGATGAGCTGGTCGACGAACTCCGCAAAGGGGGCAAGGAAGGTGCCCCACCGCGCCATGCTCGAGCCATGGTGCGGGCTTGCTATTGTGATAAGCGCCCTCAGCGGCACGCCTTCTTTTAAAAGTTCCTTTGCCGCGATGCGCGCGGCAAGGCCGCCGCGCGAGTGGCCTATGAGGATGATTCCGGAGTTTTCAATCCCACGGACATGCTCTATTACCGAGTGCAGTTCCTTTATGACTTCCTTGATGGGGCCCACGGGACGCCTCTGGCTCCATGTGGCAACTGTGTAGCCTAACTCTGCCATGTCGTGGTAAAGCGTGCGCAGGCGTTGGTCACGGTATATCTTTCCAAGTGGGAAAAGCCCGCCGAGCAAGCGGGCCTCAGAGGGCGCGGCCCATATGGCGCTGTCCATCCCCAGGCCGGGCACGAACACGCAGGCGGGCATGGCAGAGCTTCCCCTTCGGGATTTAATTGCAAGCCTCGCCTCAGCGGGCAAGTATGCCCTCCATCCCAAGGCGTATCATCATTATCGCGATTGAGGCAAGGAGGATGGCCATTACCTTCGAAAGCGCCATGATGCCGTT
>DAOUWH010000013.1 GCA_030667205.1 Nitrospirota bacterium | reverse complement strand
TATCACAAGCTCCAGCTTTTCGGGGTCGGCCATGACCTGAAGCTCCCCGCTTCCTGCTATCTCAAGCCAGAGGCTTTTCTCCACGAAAAGCGGCCTCATGCCCTCCAGTATCCCATCAAGGAACCCTTTTAATTCAACTCTTGCATATTCGGGCCTCTTGAAAAAACTCGCCTCGGCCTTGGTGATGTCCTCGATGCCCTCCACCAGATTGATAAGCCGCATGGTCTCCGCCGAGAGCGTTTTTAAAGCCTCATCCGTGTCCGCTATCACGCCGTCGGAGAGGGCCTCGAGGTGCGAGCGCATCACCGCAAGCGGCGTCCTGAGCTCATGCGCGATGTTCTGCGTAAGGTGCTGCCGCAGGACCTCCCCCCGCTGCAGGGACTCCACCATGTGGTTGAAGGTCTCGGTGAGCCTTCCTATCTCGTCGCGCGAGCCGATGGCAACCCTCACGTCGAGGTCCCCGGCGGCCACGGCCTCGGCCGCATGCTTAAGCCTGCGTATCGGCCCCGTAAGAAAGAGGCTGAACACGAGCGAGAGGAAAAGCGCACCGCCGCCCGCGATGAGAAAGGATATAAGGAGGAAGTTTTTCCCCCGCCCCTTGAAGACGGCCTCTTTTTCCTCGAGCAGCCCGACCCTTCTTACGGGCCGCACAAGGAGCGTGCCTATCTCCTCGCCCATGACAAAGAGGGGGTAGGCCTCGAACTCGCCCTCGGGGGATTCGAGGTCCACGAGGGACTCCATGCGCCGCTGCATGGCCGGGGATATATTTACAAGAGACGCCCCCGTGGTAGTTACGGTATTGCCCGAGGCGTCCCGGACCTCCACCTCAAAGCCGAGCATCGCGGCCCACAGGGCAGAGCTCTCAATCAGGGTGCTGTCCCAGCCCCCCTCGCCCCAGCCGCCCTCCACGGCGGCAAGCACGCGGTAGACCTCGTCCTCCCTCGCGCCCATCGCGTACTCGTCGAAATCGCTGATGATGAGACGCTCGAAGATGAGGTTCGAGACAAGGGCGATGGCAATGACTACGAAGAACGCGATAAAGAGCTTAGTCCTCATCGCCCCTGCCGATGAATTTGTAGCCCAGGCCGTAGACCGTCTTTATGAAAGCCGGCTCCCTGGAGTTGTCCTCTATTTTCTGCCTCAGGTTCTTTACGTGCGCGTCGATGGTGCGCTCGTAGCCCTCGAAGTCGTAGCCCAGCACCAGGTTTACGAGCTGGTACCTCGTCATCACCGCCTCGGGCCTCTCCGAAAGGGTCAGAAGTATCTTGAACTCCGTGGGCGTCAGGGTAAGGGGCTCGCCTTTTTTCCTCACCTCGTGCTTTTGAACGTCTATTTTGAGGTCGCCCCCGTTGAAACTCAGGGAGAAGGAGGCCTTTTTCGTCCTCCTCAGGTGCGCGTTGACCCGCGCGACGAGCTCCCTGGGGCTGAAGGGTTTTACCACGTAGTCGTCGGCGCCGAGGCCCAGGCCCTTGACCCTTTCTTCCTCGGCGCTCTTTGCCGTGAGCACGATGATGGGCACTTCGGAGTCCTTGCGGATCATCGTGCAGAGGTCCTCGCCCTGGATGTCCGGGAGCATGAGGTCAAGGATGATTAAATCGAACTTGTCCTTCAGCAGTTTAATGGCCGTCTCGCCGTCTTCGGCATGCGCCACGCCGAAGCCGTCGCGCTCGAGGTAGACGCGCGTGATGTCGGCTATCTTTTTTTCGTCCTCGACGATTAAGATTTTCCCTTTTTTGCCCGGGCTCATCTCATACCTTTAAATGTCCGTGCTTTTTGATTACGAGTATACAGCCGATAACGGCAATACTGCAATATGATAGAATTTCATATTTGAAGAAAGTGTGAAGGCCTTCTCAGAAGGTAACTACTCGGGGATGAACGGTTTTAGCCAGATAGCGGAGCTGTCTGGGTACCTCGGAGGGCGAAGCCTGAGAATGAGTGAATGCCTGAGTAGTTGCCTTCTTTTCTAAAGTTTCTTTAAGGCCCTGTCGAGGGCCTTCTGCTTTTTCGAGGGCCTCCGGGGGTTGCCCTTCCGGGCGGGGGCGTCGTAGTCCTCGTCCTCCTCTATGGGAGCGTACTCCCCGGCGGGGACGCCTGCTTGAAGCTTCCTTAAAAACTGTTCCGACTCCACGGGCACGGAGCCCCTTGCCCATGCGCGTCCCTGTATATCCCTGTCGGAGCTTATGACTATCCAGTGTTTGTCGTCTTCGGAGATTATCTTCTTGATAAGTGCGTCCGCCGTCTGCCCGTGGGCGGAGTACATCACGGTAACGCCCCCCGAGGTCGTGCGGCTGGGCCTGGCGGAGCCGCCGCGCCAGCCGTCGAAGACCACCGTGATGTCGTGGCCCGTGCGCTTGCGGTAGCCGATGAGGGCCTCGACAAAGCGCTCGCGTTCGGCCTCGCCGTCCCGGTGCTGGATGCCGATTACGTTATAGCCGTCTATGATGATGTTTGCGATGGTTTCCCCCTCAGGAGTCGAGGCCAAGGTGCTCTGCCATGTCCAGGAGCATCTGGGCCGTGGTTTTTTTATACCTTCCGGTGAAGCCAAGCTCCGCCCTCAGGTCTCTTTCGAGCTCCGCAAGCCCCCTGTAAAACTCCGTCCTGTCGATGTAAACGGTGACAAGATGCCCGGCCTCGAACCTGTGGCAGCCGCCCCCTTCGACGTTCTTGCCGTCGGGCCTCTGAAACCTGTGGGGCAGGCCGTGCGCCCTGCATATCATGGGCCTGTACTCGTAAAGCGCGCACAGGCCCTCGAAGTTAAGCGGGCACATGAGGGGCAGTATCTCCCCGGCCTCTAGCTCTCTGGGGTACGTATCGGTCACTACTTTCGCCAGGGTGAGCACCTCTGCCCTGCGCTCATCATCGAGCGTCTGCACTCCCTCCATGAGGTAAAGGTACTCTGATAAAGTGTGGTGGAAGAAGCGCTGGGTGCAGCAGTTGTCGGTGCAGCCCTCGCATGTAAAGCCGTAGTGCAAGGCGGCCTCATCGTATGCCTCGCCCATCGAGTCGTAGACGGCCCGCAGGCGCTCGAAAAATGTCCCTGACTTATCGGGATCCGGAAGCGTCATGTCCATATCACTTTTGCCCCAGGCCCTCCTCGATGCTAGAGTGCTCCCGTGCCTTTTCGGGTCTGGCCCTTTCTCCAGGATGTTGCAGGTATCCCCTCAGGCGCGGTTAGCGGGCCGAGCGGCGATTCGCTCCCAGGTCTGCTCGTCAATCTCGTCCCCGCACTCGCCGATAGAATATGTCCTGCCGCATTCCATGCAGCCCAGGCAGACTGATCTTCAAAGTATCCTGAGTGTCAGTTCGCCGCCGCATTCCCCGCATTTCATGCACTATTTTAACCGTTCCGATTGCATGCTTTCCAGCGCGAGGCGGGCTTCTCTGTGCTCGGGCCTTAGCCTTAAGGCCGTCTTCACATGGATCATATGTTTCGATGCCCTCTCCCTTTTGGAGGCGGGTGTGGTCTTACTTGTGGGGCGGGTGCTTGCCGCTGAACAGTTCCGGGTTCAGGCTCTTTGCGACCTCGATATGGTGGGTTGCCTTGGCATTAAGTCCCCTGGCCCTGTAGGCGATGCCGATGTTTAAATGGGTCCTTGCGTTGCCGGGATTGAACTTCAGGGCGACCTTGTAGTGCTCTATCGCCTTGTCGGGCTGCCCCAGGTTGTAGTAATAGATGACGCCGAGGTTGTTGTGTACCTCTGCGTAATCCGGCTTCAACATTATGGCAACCCTGTAATGCTCAATCGCCTTGTCCGGCTGGCCCTTGTAGCGGTATGCGAGTCCCAGCTTATTATGGGCCCTGGCTTTCAGGGGAGACTTCCGGACTGTGTCCTCCCACAGGCTTATCCCGCTTTTCCATACGTTGTTCCTCGCGTATGTGGCGGTGGCAAGCACAAGCGGTACCAGGCACAGCACTACGGCCCCGGCAGTCTTAATTTTAGGTTGTGTAACCTTTCCGAATAAAAAGAACGCGCATGTCAAAATTGCCGTGAAGGCTCCGACCGAAGGCAGATAGACCCTGTATTCGTTGATAAGCATATGGAGGGGCACTACGCTGGATTCGACCGAAAGGGCTATGAAGAACCAGAAAATGCCGAACGCTATTAGCCTCAAGGCCGGACTCTTAAGCCTTGAACGCCAGGACAGGTAAACGCCGAGGGCAAGGATCGATGCGTGAAGCAGGAAGGATAAAAAGACCCGGGGTTCGGAAAACGAACTTAATACCGGGTAGTCGTAATCTATGTTCTGTCCCACCGGCAGGAATAGGAGCCTTATGTATGTGGCAACCACGCTGAACTGAGTATGAAGGTATTCCAACCGTGTAATGCCCGTATAACCCCTCGGTATTGAAGCCGCGCCGCTCATGATCTCACCTGCGGGCCTGTCGATGCCGATAATTGTAAGAGGAATAATAAACATGGTCAGCAGCAGCGGGACGAGGCGAAGCGCCCTGCGCTTGACAGGGCCGGTGAAGAAAAAGAACTCATAGAGCGCCATGACCACCGGAAGCGTGAAGGCGTTCTCCTTCGTCTTCATGGCAAGCACTGCAGCGATTAAAGACAGGGCATAGAACGAATACTGCGAGGCTGCTTTTATGGAAAGCCTTGATTTTATATATGCGACAAGCGAGAGGAGGTAAAAAAGAGCGGCGAGCGAGGCAAGCCGCTGGAATACATACGTCACGGCCTCTGTCTGCACGGGGTGGGCAACGAACAGCAGGGCAGAGAAAAATGCAATGTACCTTGAGTGCTCCCTTAAGCCGTCGTTGCGCGCCGCAGGCGGGGGGGATTCCCAGACATAAAAGGCGTCCTGAACGTCAGCACCACCAGCCAGTACACGAGCAGTGCATTGAGGATATGGATGGTAACGTTAACGATATGGTAGCCCGTGACATCGGAGCCGTGCATTTTGTAGTTGAGCGCAAAGGTAAGGTAGCCGACGTATCTTCCCTTAAGGGCGTAGTACTGGTTAAGCCCGGCCGCACTTGAGGGCTCAAGGAAATAGGCGATGTCTTTGACGATTGGATTTTCAAATATGAATTCGTTTTCGTCCCACTGAAATGACGTATCAAATGTATTCGAATATGCAACAAGGCCCAGCAGGGCGATGAGTACCATAGGGATAAGGGATTTTTTAAAGACCACTATCGTTTAAACGCGCCTATCATGTCCCATATGGGCAGGAATACGCCGAGGGCAAGAAACAGTACCGCCCCCGCGAGCACGGCAAGGAGCACTGGCTCTAAAGTGGTGGCAAGGTTCCTGATCGAGTATTCCACTTCGGAGTCGAAGTAGTCGGCGACCTTGTTGAGCATCTCGTCGAGGGCGCCGGTCTCCTCCCCCACGCCCACCATCTGCACGACTATGGGCGGGAACATGCCCGTCTTCTGCATCGGCGCCACAAGCCCGTGGCCCTCGCTCACTTCCTCTTTAATGACGTCCACGGCCCGTGCCACGAGCATGTTGCCCAGTGTGCCGGTGACCACGTCGAGGCTGTGCAGGATGGGGATGCCGCTACGGTAAAGGGTCGCGAATATCCGCGCAAACCGCGCCATCACCGCCTTCTTCACTATCGGCCCGATGAGCGGGGCCTTGAGCTTCAGGCGGTCGTAGTTCCACCTGCCCGAGGTGGTCCTGACGTAAAACTTCAAGGCAAAGACAATGCCCACCGCTCCGCCGATTATCAGCCACCAGTAATTCGTAATCGCCGAGCTGAGCCACAGGAGCACCCTCGTTGGAAACGGAAGCGCAACTTTTGACGAGGCGTAAATGCCTGCGAATTTGGGAATGACGAACGCCGTGAGGAAGAAAAACGCGGCCGTCAGGGTCGCCACCACTATTGTGGGATATCGCACCGCGGTCTTTACCCTCTGTTTTGTGACGGCCTCGTGCTCAAGCAGCGTGGCCAGCCTCTCAAGTATTTCGTCGAGCACTCCGGCCTCCTCGCCCACCCTCACCATGCCCGTATACAGCGGGGAGAAGACGCGGGGGAACCTGCCGAGCGCCTCGGAAAAAGAAGTCCCTCCCTCGAGGCTCACCTTGATATCGTTTATTATTGCCTTGAGCTTCTTGTTTGAGGTCTGGGCCTCCAGCGTGTCGAGACACCGGATAAATGATATTCCGGCCTTGGTGAGGGTGGCCATCTGGCGGCTGAACACTATGAGGTCCTCATCGCTTACGCGGCCGAAAAGGATTAAGGTCTTCCTTGGCCTGTAAGGGCTGATGGCCACCGGGGTGAAGCCCTGCCCCTGGAGCTCAAGGGCGATTTCTTCGGGGGACCTGCCTTGCAATGTGCCGGTTATGAGTTCTCCGGCGTCGTTTCGGGCCCTGTAGCTGAAGACGGGCAATGTTTACTCTACTCCCGTGGTCACGCGCATCACCTCTTCAAGCGTGGTAATGCCCTCGGTGACCTTTAGGAGGCCTTCCTGCCTCAGGGTCCTGAAGCCGTTCTTCAGGGCCTGCTCCTTTATCTCGCCCTCGGGGGCCTTCCGGATAATCAGCCTCTTGATGGATTCCGAGACGACCAGGAGTTCGAAGAGGCCCTCCCTGCCGAAATAGCCCGTATGCCTGCACTTAGCGCACCCCTTGCCGTAGTGGCATTCTACCGGCCCGGTGATTCCTATCTCATCGAATATCGCCTCCGATACCGTATGCTTTTCCGCGCAGTGAGGGCATATCTTTCTTATGAGCCGCTGCCCGACCACGCCAATGAGCGAGGAGGTGATGATGAACGGCTCGACCCCCATGTCCAGGAGCCTCGCTATCGCGCCCACGGCGTCGTTGGTGTGCAGGGTGCTCAGCACAAGGTGGCCGGTAAGGGCCGCGTGCATGGCGATGGAGGCCGTGTCGAGGTCTCTTATCTCGCCTATCATTATCACGTCGGGGTCCTGCCTGAGGATGGAGCGGAGGGCGTTGGTGAAACCGAGTCCGGCCCTGCGGTTGACCTGCACCTGGTTGATACCGCGGAGGTCGTACTCTATGGGGTCCTCCACGGTGATGACGTTTCTTTCGACGGTGTTTATGTACCGGAGCGAGGAGTACATGGTGGTGGTCTTGCCGCACCCCGTGGGGCCGGTGGCGAGGATGAAACCATGTGGCCTTTTTATGAGCCCCTCGTAGGCGCTTAAAGTGTCCTCCCGGTTGAACCCGAGCTCCGTAATCTGCGGAAGGCCGGCGGTCTTCTCAAGGAGCCTTAGCATTATCTTCTCGCCGTACATCGTCGGCAACGTCGAAGCCCTTACGTCGAACTGCCTGCCCCCCACGGTAGTGTCGAACCTTCCGTCCTGCGGCACGCGCTTCTCGGCGATGTCCATGCCCGAAAGTATCTTAACCCTTGAGACGAACCCCGGGTGCAGGTTGGCAGGAGGGCTCAGGACCTCCTGCAGGAGGCCGTCTATCCTGAAGCGGACCCTCAGCGAATTGGCATCGGGCTCTATATGGATGTCGCTTGCCCTGTCGTCGACGGCCCGGGCCATTACGGTGTTGACGAGCCTGACGACGGGTGTGTCCTCGGCACCAGCGGCCTCCTCGCCGGCCAGGGCCTCCTCCGTGTCCCCGGCGTAGTATTTGCTAAGCGCCCGGAGCAGTTGTGACTCGGGCGCAACGCTTATCTCCACCGTGGGCATCTCCACCGTCCTGCCCCCCGAAGGCCCCCCGGACACCAGTGACAGCTGGTGGCTTCTGACGTGCCTTTTCACCTCGTCCATTGCGAATACATCGAGGGGGTCAGCCATGGCAATGAGAACTCCGCCGTCGTACTTTTCTATGGGGAGCACCTTGTGCCTGCGGGCAACTCTCTGGGGCACCATATTCACTACGGCGGGGTCCACCCTTGCGGTGTCCATGTCGATATACGGAATGCCAAGCTGTTTGCTCAGCGCCCTGGCCAGTGTCTCGTCCGTGACAAGACCGCGGGAGACCAGAACCTCCCCGAGCCGCTTTCCGACCCTCTTCTGATCCGCCAGGGCGTCGTCGCGCTGCTCGGGCGTAATCAGCCCTTCGGCTATGAGCATGTCTCCGAGGAAAAGTTTTTTTATCGCCATAATGCCTCTGTGCTCAGTGCCGTAAATGCTTTATTATAATACATTTATAAGAAACAGGTGAGGTTTCGCCGCCGCCTATATCCTGACGTCCCCGAGCCCTTTGAGGGTTACCGTTATGAACACGATGTGCTCGCCCGGCCTTTTTGCGTAGTCCATAGCCATAGCCCAGCACTCGCTGCTGTATATCAGCCCGAGCCCCAGGCGCGTAAGCTCCCCGCCGGCGGAATCGTACCACGCCTCCGATTTTAAAGAGACGGCAGGCGAGGCCTTATATACAAAGACAACGTTGAACATCGTGATGTCTCCCCTCCGGTAGATATGGCCGGCGCTCATGTCCAGGCGCTCAAGGCTCACGCCGAGGCGGGAGTCCGAGCCCGTAATGACGTTGTCGTAAACGTCGTATTTCAGGCCCACGGCCAGCGAGAAATCACGGCGGTAACGGAGGTCGAACTCTATGGGCTGAACCGGCCTGTCACCGGCGCGGAAGTCGTAGGCGTCCGAAAGGCGCACCGTGAGGAACTCCTTGGCGAGGGCGTCCCTCAGGCGGTTATAGACCGCAAGCTCAAGCGAGGAGACGTCGCCCTGAAGCTCGGTGGCATCCAGCAGCGGAGGGGTGTCCCCGTCAAAATGCCTGTAGCTGTATGCAAGGTCGTGCATCACTATGTGCTCCACGTCGCCGTAGGACTTCGCCAGGCTGCTCCTGAGCGAAGCGGCGTAGGAGACAAAACCGCGGTCCAGGTCGCTCTCCACGCCCGGGGAAAGGCCGTCAAGGTCGTAAAAGGCATAGCCAAAGCCAAGGCTCTGAGAGAGGCTCGGCCCACGGCCCAAAACGGATGTAAGCGTGAGGCCCGTATCGAGCCTCTTTCCGTCCACGCCGTTATCCCTTGTGAAGTTCGCAACCGCCGTCTCCGCCGTAAGCACCACCGGGCCGGGGAGCTTTTTGGGGGTGATGAAAATGCCCGCCTCGGGCAGCTTCTGTAGCACCGCGCCCTGGTCCTCGCCGTCCTTTAGCTCTCTTATGTACCGGGCCCTTGCATAGAGCTTCGCGTACTCGTCCCGCAACGAGAACTCCGCCTGCGATTCAAGGAACCGCCTCGCGCTTTGCAGGAGATAGGGCTCGTACTCTCGATAGAAATCTTTCTGGTTTACATAGTTGATGTCGTAAGACCCCCTAAAACCCCGCCACCTGTGCCTGTGCGTGGCCTTTAGCTCCGTGAAGCTGCGGTGAAGCTCGGTATCGCGGATGTTGTAGAAGTTTACGCTGCCTTCCATGCCGGAGGCCTCGATATAGCGGTACTCCGCCCCGAAGCCCACCCCGCGTTTGGAGTAGACATCGGCAAAGAAGGTGGCGTCCCTGTTTGCGGAGATGGCCCAGAAAAACGGCTGCATCCACGTAAAGCCCTTACGGTTGCTATAGCCGGTCTTTTGCATCAGGAAACCCGTCTTCCGCTCCTTGATGACCGGCGCCCAGAAATAAGGCGTATACAGCACCGGCGTGTCCTTTACGCGGAATGTGGCATGCCATATCTTTACCCTGTCGCCCACTATGAGGTCGACGTTGCGGCCCTTAATGCACCACGCGGGCACCGGCCCCGGGCATGTAGTGATGGAGCCCGCGTCAAGGAAGTATCTGTTGTACCCTGGCTTCTCAATCCTCGAGCCGTAGACGCGGTAGCCCTGCTCTTTGAAGAAGACGTCGGCGTCGTAGAGCACGCCTGTTTCGGACCTGAGGTTTATCTCCGCCTTCGAGGCCTTCACGGTGGAGCGGTCGTCTTCGTAGTAAACGCTGCCTTCGGCCACCACGTCCTCGGTGGCACGGTCGTAGCGGACCCTGTCGGCCTTGAGGGTGCTGCCGGGCGCTTCAACAACGACCGAGCCCTCGCCGTGGAAGACCTCTCCCTGCTGCTCGATGGTATCGGCGCTTATGGCGGTCCTCTCCCCGCCGGGGTCTGCCGCAAAAGAAGGAACGGCAAATAACAGGACCGCCAAAAGGACTGCTGCAGACGGTCTCATCCTTATGCCCGTCATCCCGCGGCCTGCCATTCCCCAAGCCTTGCGACTCTCGAAAGGGGGCCACGGCCCCTGCTAAGGGCTTCTTTCGCCTCGCCGATGGTAAAGAAAGAACCCGTAACGAGCACGGGCCTCGTGCCCTGCATAGCGACCTTAAGCGCCTCGGCCACCGTGGGGGCCACGGTCCCGTCATAGCCAAGGGCGCGCGCGCACTCTAAAAGCTCCTCCGGCGCCGCTGCCCTGCCGTAGCCCGGCGCGGTAAGGACTATGCCCTCCGCAAGGGGCAACAGCGGCTCAAGTATGCCCGTAAGGTCTTTGTCCGACATCGCGCCGATTATGATGACCGGTCTTTCGCCATCCTTTATGTGCTCCTTAAGCGCCCCGACAAGCGCGCGGGAGGCCGCCGGGTTGTGCGCCCCGTCTATGAACACTGGAGGGTCGTCGGATATCCGCTCCAACCGTCCGGGCGGTCTCGTGAGGGAAAGCCCATCCCTTATCGCCCGCTCATTGGCAGCGGAGCTGTCGATCATCAATGTAAAGGCCTTTACGGCAAGCGCCGCGTTAAGGGCCTGGTACTCTCCGGACAACGAGAGCGAAAGGTCTTCGAGTGAAAAGCCCTCCGATTCGTAATTGAAAGTGATCCCATCCGGGCCATGTGCTGTGATATTGTATGTGAAATCCTCACCGGCTATATAAAGTGGGGCGCCCATCCTTTTTGCAGTGCTCCTGAGCACTTTCAGCGCGGCGGGCTCCTGCGGGGCGGTTACGGCGGGGACGCCCTCCTTTATGATTCCCGCCTTCTCGCGCGCGATGTCCTCGATGCCCTCTCCTAAAAACTCCTTGTGGTCGAGCGCAATGCTCGTTATGACAGTTACGGATGGCTTGAGGGAATTTGTGGCGTCGAGCCTGCCGCCCATGCCGGTCTCGACAACGGCCCACCGCACGCCCTGCTCCCCGAAATACTGAAAGCCCATCGCCGTGACGACCTCAAAGAACGTGGGGTTCAAATCCGATGTGCTCTCCCGTATAACGGATGCAAGCCTCACCACGTCGTCCTCGGCAATCTCTTCGCCCCCGACCCTGAGCCTCTCGGTAAAGCTCACCAGGTGGGGCGAGGTGAACAGCCCGGCCCTTTTCCCCGAAGCCCCGAGCAATTCCGCAAGGGCAAACGCCGTAGAGCCTTTTCCGTTGGTGCCCGCTATGTGGGTGGAGTTGAAGGCCTCCTGGGGGCTGCCAAGGCGTGAAAGTATCTCCGTAATGTTCCGGAGGCCGAGCTTTATTCCGTGCCTCTGCAGGCCATAGAGATAATCTATTGTGCCTTCGTAGTTATTCATGCTGACAGAGATTTTAACCTAAATCGGAAAGCGGTGTCAGGAAATTCGGGATTCTTCGGCGCCCGGATATGGCACGGGCAGCACCGGCATTATTTAAAAACCCAAGAGGGACCTTTCGGGGCTGCGACGGCCAGTAGAGCGCGCCAAATAGTCCTTATTTGACAGTGAGTTGCGGCGATTCAGATTGCCCTGACTTCCCGCTAAAAGTTTTCTTGCCATAGATATCGGCATCGGCTATAATAAAAGTCCGAATTTTTGAGGAAACCCCTCCGTACAGATATTAACAATTGTTGATAAGGCGTTGATAACTTGAAGACATCCCTCGAGGATATCTGGCAGCAGAGTCTGCCGCTGATGAAGCATGAGGTCGGAGAGAACATCTTCGACCTCTGGTTCAGCCCCATAAGGCTCGTCCAGATGAAAGACAACGTGGCTACCCTGGAAGTGCCCAACCGCTTCTACAAGGAGTGGCTGGAGGACTACCACCCCGAACTGCTCCAGAACATTCTTAAGGGGGTGGTCGAGGCCGACGTAACCGTAAAGTACAGGGTCGCGGCAACGGAAGACGCGGCGGTCAAGAAAGAGGACGCAAGGCTCGAAAACCGCAAGAGCAAGCTTGCCCGAAAGGGAATTTTCCTCAATCCAAGATACACCTTCGAAAGTTTTGTCGTGGGCCCCAGCAACCAGATCGCGCACGCCGCGGCCCAGGCCGTCTCGGACAACCCCGGCAGGCTCTATAACCCGCTGTTCGTCTACGGCGGCGTCGGCCTCGGAAAGACCCACCTGATAACCGCCCTCGGAAACCGCATCGTCGACAGCATGAAAGACCTCCAGGTGCTTTACGTCTCGGCCGAGCAGTTCACCACCGAGGTGGTCTCGGCCTTCAGGCACAACAAGGCCGAGGAGCTGAAGAGAAAATACCGCAACCTCGACGTCCTCCTCATAGACGACGTCCAGTACGTCGAGAACAAGGACTACACGCAGGAAGAGCTCTTCCACACGATAAACGCGCTTTACGAGAAGCAGCGGCAGATAGTGCTCTCAAGCGACAGGCCCCCCAGGGAGATCCGCTCCGTCACGGACCGCCTGCGCTCTCGCTTCGGCATGGGCCTTACGGCCGACATACAGCTCCCGGGGTTCGAGCTCAGGATGGGGATAATTCAGAAAAAGGCCGCCGAAAACGCGATAAGCCTGCCGCAGGACGTGGTGGAGCTTGTGGCCTTGAAGGTAAGGACGAACATCCGGGACATGGAGGGCTGCCTGATACGGCTTGGGGCGCATTCCTCGCTCACGGGAAGTCCAATAACCCTTGGCATGGCAAAGAACGTGCTCAAGGACGTCATACAGGACGCCGACAGGCCCCTCAGCGTCGAGGGAATCTTAAAAAGCGTCGCCGAGCACTTCGGCCTCAAGCCCCTGGAACTTAAAGCGAGAAAAAGGACAAGGGGCATCGCGCAGCCCAGGCAGATAGCTATGTACCTCTCAAGGGAACTCACCGAGGCCTCCCTCAGCGACATAGGCAAGAACATGGGCGGCAAGGACCACGCCACAGTCATCTACGCCTGCAAGCAGGTGGAAAAAAGACGCGCCGCTGACGAAAGCTTTGACCGTAT
>DAOUWH010000155.1 GCA_030667205.1 Nitrospirota bacterium | reverse complement strand
CTCAAGGCCGTCCTGGTTGCCCTCGGGGGAGTAGCCCGTCATGTGGCAGGGGCCGCACTTGTAGGGTGTTTTCTCGCCGGGGTGATAGTCTACCCATGTACCGGAGCGGATGTTCCACTGGGTGGGCATGGCGTTGCCCGCCTTGTCGGTGGTGATGATGTAGCCCTTCCTGTCGATGTACCTTGCCTTCCACCTGAAGCCGCCTATGACGTAGGAGATGTCGTCCCAGGTGTAGCCCTTTGGAAGGGGCAGGGCGGCGTACTTCGCCTCGGAGGCGGGCCTGAGCTTGTAGGGGTGCCCGGAGGTCTTCCAGTCGTTGTAATTGTCCGGGTGGCATTTAAAACACGCCTCGGAGCCTACGTACTCCGCCTCCGTGGCTCCGGCGGGCAGGGCCACGAGGGCGACTGCCAGCACTACCAGCATTAACCATAAACCTTTCATAGTGTCCCTCCTTCAACAGATGTTAGTATTTAGGTCTTCTTAAGGCAGATTGTAGGGCATTTACTGGCCGCCTGCAACAACAATTTCAACTCATGTATAATCTATCCATGCGCTACGTGATAATGGGCACCGCCGGGCACATCGACCACGGAAAGAGCGCGCTTGTGAAGGCCCTCACCGGGGTGGACCCCGACAGGCTCAAGGAGGAAAAAGAGCGTGGCATAACAATAGATCTCGGCTTTGCCGACCTCCAATACCCCGACGGCCTGACCATCGGCATAGTGGACGTGCCCGGCCACGAACGCCTCGTGCGAAACATGCTGGCCGGGGCAGGGGGCATAGACTTCGTGTTGCTGGTAATCGCCGCCGACGAGGGCATCATGCCCCAGAGCCGGGAGCACCTGGCCATATGCAACCTTTTAAAGATAAAATCCGGCCTCATCGCCATCACCAAGGCCGATCTCGTCGAACCCGACTGGATTGGACTCGTGGAAGAGGAGGTCCGTGACTTCGTGCGGGGGACCTTTCTGGAGGGGGCGGAGATAGTGCCGGTCTCCTCGGTCACCGGGGAGAACCTCGAGCGCATAAGGGAGGCCATCGCCGAGGTGGCCAAAAATGTGGAATTAAAGCCTTCCAAGGGTCTTTTCAGGCTCCCGGTGGACAGGGTTTTTACATTAAAGGGCTTTGGGACGGTGGTTACCGGAACGGCAGTGTCGGGCTCGGTGAAGGCCGAGGAGTCGATCGAGATACTTCCCCGCAAACTCAGCACCCGCATCCGTGGGCTACAGAGCCACGGCAAAGCCTTACGGCAGGTGCTTGCCGGGCAGAGGGCCGCGCTTAACCTGCAGGGCATCGAAAAGGAAGACCTCCACCGTGGCGATACCCTCGTCTCTGCCGGAAGGTTTTCATCCACCCGCGCCATAGACGCCAGGGTGGAACTTTTAAAAGGCGCTCCGCCCGTGAAGAACAGGTCCCTGGTGCACTTTCACCTGGGTACATCCGAGACCGTGGCGAGGGTGATTCTCTACGGGGCCGAGCAGCTTGCCCCAGGCCACAGCGCCTATTGCCAGTTCAGGCTGCAAAACCCGTTGGTGGCGCAGTCGGGCGACAGGTTCATCATCAGGAGGTTCTAGCCCGTTGAGACCACAGGCGGGGGCGAGGTGCTTGACCCCTCGCCCGGGCGAAGGAGAAAGAAAGACGGCATCGCCGACCTCGAGGGGTTCGAGGGCGGCACCATTGCCGAGAAGGTCGCGATGAAGGTCCGAAAGGCCGCCATCCGCGGGATGGCGGCGGCCTCGGTGGAGGGATGGCTAAGTGCAGAGGTGCCAGCGATTAACGATGCCATTGCCGAGCTTTCCTCGCAGGGCGTTATAAAAAGATACGGCGACACCCTCATCCACGCCGACGCCTATGAATCTTTCAGACAGGTTATAAAGGAGAAGCTTGAAAATTTTCATCTTAAAAATCCCCTTAAGCCCGGCATGTCGAAGGAGGAGCTGAGGGCCACGCTTCGGATGGAGCCGAAGGTATTTTCAAGCCTCATGGCCTCGCTCGATGAGGTCTCAATGGAAAAGGACATCCTGCGTCTAAAAGCCTTTAAGGCCTCGGTCTCCGACGAGGACAAAAGCCGGGTGCTAAAGGTCCTCGATGAGAAGGGTTTAAAACCTCCCTCAAAGGACGAGCTTGGCGAGGCACTTAAAATGGACAGCAAGCGGGTGGGGGACATCATGGGGTTTCTGAATAAGGAAGGCACCGCCATGCGCATAAACGACTCGCT
Organism: Nitrospirota bacterium; assembly: GCA_030667205.1. Lineage (GTDB taxonomy): Bacteria > Nitrospirota > Thermodesulfovibrionia > Thermodesulfovibrionales > JdFR-86 > DAOUWH01. The sequence continues at coordinate 2,418 of DAOUWH010000155.1, read as the reverse complement.
ATCGCTTAGCAGGGCGTCTTATGACAAAATGATAGAGCTTCTGAAGGCGCACTTCAGCAAGCAGCCCGACATGACCGTGGCGGAGTTTAGAGACATCCTCGGCACCACGCGAAAGTACGCGCTTCCGTACCTTGAGTATCTGGACTCCAACAACATAACCCTTCGCGTCGGGGATGTCAGGAAGTTTATACTGAAGTGAAAGAGTGTAGATTCATTGCTTCAGACGGGAGGGGGCGGACTGTAGTGGCCTCCCTCGCTTCGCTGAGATTTTCAATGGGGGCCTCACTGATAATGCTACTCCTTCTGCTTCCATCTTTGGCTTCTGCCGGGGTGGAGGTGAAGGACGACATTGCGGTCACGGGCGAGGCGATCATGCTCGGGGCAAAGACAAAGGGTCTTTTTCTTGCGAGGGGAGGGGAACTCGTTGAATTCAGCGTTGACGATAAAGTTCTGGGGAAAAATTTATCAGGCGGGGATGGATGGGCCTACAGGGAGTTCACACCCAAGCGGGAAAAGCTTTATAAAGTTAAGGCCACCTCCGGCAAGGACTCCGGCACGGGGTTATTGCTCTCTCTAACGAAGGGCAGGGGAATCCTCTTCATAGACGTGCAGGGCAGCCTTATCAAGCCGCCGTTCTCTAAGTTGCCCCGCGAAGGGAGTTTAGAAATAGTAAAAAAACTAAGTGAAAAGTATCACGTGGTCTATCTTTATGCCGAGTTTCCGGAGATCGTGATAAGGGTGTGGCTAAAGGAGAACGAATTCCCCGATGCCCCGCTCTTTGGCTGGCGCGGGGGGATGATTTTTGACGACATAGTTGAGAAGGGCTTAAAGGTCAAGGTGGTAATCGGAAGCGCAAGTGTTGTGCAGTCCGCCCTTGAGTACAAGGCGAAGCTCTTTACCTTCGAGGTATTTGATGAGGCCACCGAGGTCGGTAGCTGGGAGGAGATAGAGAAGGGGCTTATTTTAGAGGGAAAATAGAACCGTTTGGTTTTTCTTTATTGTTTCTTCCAATAATCCAGACTTTGCTGATCCCCCTGCTGGTTCTGTTTCGATTCGTCGGGCGATGACTGATAGAATTGCTTGAAGCTCTCCCATTCCTCGGGACACTGCTTCTGGCTCTCCATTACGACTTCGTTTGAAGTATCCGGATATTCAGAAGTAAGCGACTGAATCTCATCGAGAGTTAACCCGTGCTTGTTGGCAATGTCTTCCAGCGGGTCGCTTTCCGCGCTCATTGCTCCCTGCTGCATGCTGGCCATCACATAGCAGGTCATCTCAGCATTGGCCCTGATAAACCTTTCGCGCTTGGACATATCCGATAAAGCCAGGGCCGTATCACCCAGGAAAGCCGGCGATAATACCAGCGCTAATATAGCTCCTGTCACAAAAAATGTCCTCTTCATATTTTTCCCCTTAGTAAAGACATGCTATGCAAACAAATACAAATAAATAGGGACAGACACCATTTCCCGCTATTGCCTTGTCCTGTTCTACAAAACCATAATCCCGCCTAAAAAGTAAAGACCTCTCACGGCAGGGTCCGGGGTTCGAGGGGGTGGGAGGAGGGGGAGAAGGGGGTGGAGTAGGAATTGGGTTTTTGCGGGTTACACCTACAAGTCCTCAGATGAGGACATAGAATTATGTCCCACTCAATAGATTCAGGGTCTCTTCTCTTGATAACATAATCATTCGTGTAATTTATACTTTTAAAAACTTTCTTCAATTGTTTAGCACAGGGAGCTGGTCTTGCAAAATTTTGGTAACACGGCTAACCTATCTAAAATGGAAACTGGACACTTGAAAAATAGCAGGGTATACAATATGCTCATGTCCCTGAAATCCAAAAGTCGAATTCTTCCATAAAAGAATTACTTTTAAAAGGGGGATGCTCACAATCCAGCACCCCTATAGCCTCGACCTTATCGCTCGGAGCCAAGTGAGCATAGCGCAGGGTCATGATTATCGCATGTAGTCTTCAAGGGTTTCGTCAACAGTTAACTGTCCACTTACAGGAAGTAAGTGTGCCTGCAGACTTCCGCTTGAAAGCAGCACAATCCCGCCATAAACCTAACCCAGCCCCCCCATTAAGTCAATACAATTTTAAGGACAAGGTGCGAGGGGTCAAGGGTTCGCGGGAATTGCTTTCTCGGGGTGCCCTTCTGTTGGTTCCGTTTTCTATGGCAAGCTGAGTGTCAGGCATTTACTCCCAGGAGTTCTTTCGTGTAGCATAGATGCATGGAAATACAGATAGTCTTCATTGTCCCCCTAACGGTACTTGCCGCCATGCTTCTGGTAAAGTACTGTCGTATCGACCTTTTATTTGGCGGGAAAAATGTCACGATATTTAAGCTCAGTGACGGAAGATATTTATGCAGGCTAAATTTGCACATTATGTGCATCAGCAGTGAAAATACCCCG
>DAOUWH010000197.1 GCA_030667205.1 Nitrospirota bacterium | reverse complement strand
GATTTCGACAAGGACTGGTCAAATACGGACTTCAGGGCAAGGAGCGACGGCACGGCGAACATTGAAACCCTTGCCGCTGCAGCCGGTGATTTTGATAACCTCGACTGGGGCGACCCGTTTAGCGCGGCGGACCTGAACGGCCCCATCGGAAGCGCCGTCGACCTCTACGGCGTGCAGACATTCGGGGACGGAAAATTCAGGGTGCTCCTTCTGAGGGGGGCGGGTATCGACGACGAGGTCTACCTCCGGAGTTATGGCGAACACTCCACCGGGGCGAGGAAGATAATCCAGCTGCACCTGGACGTCGACGAGGTGGACGCCTGGCGAAACGCGATATTCGCCGGCAGAGGCTCGGGCAGCGACGTGATTGCGGGAAACCTGACGATAGGCGGCTCAATTCACATACTCGGCACGGGCGACGAGAACGTCGTCTTCGCCCTCAGTGGAAACGCGAAGATGCTCAACGGATACGAGGGGCTCGACGCCGGCATCAAGGGCAGGATACCTACCGACTATATCAAGACCACAGATATCGGCGGCACCGAGGTAGAGACCCTCGAGGGTGTCCTGAGGGTCAAGAGGGGCCAGGTAACTGTCTCGGGAAGCGGGAATATAGGCTTACCGGGCACCATTGGAACGGACCCCTTCGGCGCCCTGTACAAGAGCAGCATAGACGCGGTTTACGCAAACGACGGATTTACCGACGGCAGCAGCATGGACAGAGTCTTTGCCGACAACGTGGACACCTCCGGCACCGCTACGGAAGCTTACGACCTTGGCGACAAGGTCCAGATGCCCACCTTCAACGACTCCTACGACGGCCAGACCGACCGCTCCGGAACCGCATGCGACCCGGCGGTCTGCCCCACCTACGGCGACTACATAGAGGCGATGTCCAAAATGGCAAAGTGGGATGACGACAGTGACCCGGATACCCCCGATGTCGTGGTATGCAACATTATACCCTATAAGATCGCTGGAGACCCGGGCACTCCTGCCTTCTGCGTGGGCTGCAACAGCGCCGGCGAATGTGTGAAGGACCTCGCCTGCGAGGCGGACTGGACCCCTGACTGCGGGGATCGGAACGGCTGCATAAAGTGGGACCCTGGCCTCGGCGGCGGCGGCACAATGGAGATAGAGGGGAGGGTGAAGCTCGACAACCCCGACTGCGTTGCCACCGCCGGTCCGCCTGCGAGGCCTCCCCACACCATGGGGCGCGGGGGGGCTTCTTATCCCATAAACTACAAGGGTAAGGGCATCCTCTCTTCCAGTGCGGATATTGACCTCGCCGGCAACTTCCTGAGCAGCACCGATAATATGCCCGAGGACGGACAGCCGGGCAAGTTCGTGGAGGACCACCTCATGGCCGTGATGACGAGGGGGAACATGGGAATGGACGCCGGCATCAACCTGATGGGCGCGTTCTTCGCCGTGGACGAGATAACGAGCGGCAGCAACACCACCGTCGTGGGCGCCATGATGAGCAATAGCTTCATCATGCCCGGCGGTGCGGGTAACGCCTCCGTGTACCACGTCAACAACCTCTCCGACAAGCTGACCAAGATGGGCATGCTAAGGTCCGCCACGGTCTATTCCTTCAAGACCTACTCCTGGAGCGAGGAATTTTAGCGCCCTGCTCAGGGGGCTTCTTATTGTAATTGCGAGCGAGGCTGGTGAGGTTTTGCAAGCAAATCTTTTTTCAGAAATCCCCCTCAGTCCCCCTTCTCCGAAGGGGGATGCAAAGCTCTATCCGGTAAAGGTTTAAAATAACCCCCCTTTTAGCCAAGGGGGGTAAGGGGGGACTTGAAACTCGACAACAGCTGTCCCATACCTTTAAAATAAGACACTGATGTCGGAGACTGTTTTCATATTAATTGGCGCGGCGATGGGCTTTGCCGTGGCGTGGCTCGTGCTCAGGGGCCGCTTCGGCGGCGTCATGGCCGAGCTCCGGGCACAGGCCCAGCGCAAGGACGCCGAGGTCCTGGAGCTTAGAGGCTCGCTTGACGGGACCCAGGCCGCGCGCGTGGCCGCTGAGACGAGGTTCCAGGAGGCAGAGAAGAACCTCCTTGAGCAGAGGGAGCTCATCGAGTCCATGGAGGGCAAGCTTGCGGATACTTTTAAAGCCCTCTCGCTGGACGCCCTGACAAAGAACACCGAGGAATTCCACAAGCTCGCCGACAGAGCCTTCAAAGAACACACCGAACTGGGCAAAAAAGAGCTCGAGAGCAAGCGGGCGCTCATAGACAAGGCCCTCGAGTCGGTGACCAAGAGCATCTTCGAGGTCCAGCGCAAGGTCGAGGACGTCGGGCAGGGAAGCAGGGAGAAGATGGGTGAGATAACGGTGCATTTAAAGAAGCACGCCGAGACCACGGCGAGCCTCTCGGATACGACCGACAGCCTCAGGAAGACCCTCGCAAGCTCCAAGAAGAGGGGCGAGTGGGGCGAGCGCATGGCGGAGGACATCATCAGGCTCGTCGGCCTGGTGGAGGGAATCAATTACATCAAGCAGAAATCCCTCGAAGGCTCCTCCGGCAGGCCGGACTTCACCTTCTATCTGCCCAACCGCCTGAAGATAAACATGGACGTGAAGTTCCCGATGGAAAACTACCAGCATTACCTCGACGCCGAGAGCGACCACGACAGGAAACGCTACCGCGACGAGCTCCTCAGGAGCACAAAGGCGATGATAAAGGACATCACCAAGAACCGCGAGTACATAAACCCCGAAGACAACACCGTGGATTACGTGATAGTCTTCATCCCCAACGAGCAGGTCTACGGCTTCATAAACGAGTCCGACACCACGCTGATGGACGAGTCCCTGAGACAGAAGGTAATACTGTGCTCTCCGTTTACGCTTTATGCCGTGCTGGCCGTTATCAGGCATGCCGTGGAGAACTTCAACCTCGAACGGACGACCTCCGAGATACTCACCCTCCTTGCGGAGTTTCACAAGCAGTGGGACAAATACAAGGAACGGTTCACGGTCATGGGCGAGCGCCTCGATGCCGCGCGGAAAGAATACGATTCCCTGGTCACCACAAGGAGCCATGCGCTGGAAAGACCGCTTAAGAAGATAGAGGCCGTCAGAAAGCAAAAGGCCATTGCCCTTGGCGGCGATATATCTGATAGCGATACAGGCCCCGAGGATAGCGATACAGGCCCCGAGGAAAAGTCCCTGCTGGAATAATACCCGCCCCATGCTTTAAAACCCCCTTGATTTAATTACAATCTTCCATTTGTGCGCAGAGGCGGAATCTGGCGAAAGTTAATGCGCAACCCCCTGATTTAATTGGATTCCGAGGCCTCCAAAGGCTGCCCTTGCTCCCGGAATACGCTTTTAATGTCTCCTGAGGCCGCCCTCTGGCCCGGGGTGGGGCATTTCCCGCTTTTGGCCCAAAATTTTGGATATTCGGCTCGTTTATGTTAAATTATATGGCCTTAATAACTGGGGTAATAGTTATTTGGGGGGAAGAAAATGGCCGAGGACGCTAAAGAACTCAGGAAGATATGGTCGGGGTTTCAGTCCGCGCGCGTGCTTATCACCGCAAACAACCTCGG
>DAOUWH010000159.1 GCA_030667205.1 Nitrospirota bacterium | reverse complement strand
CCGATAGGCGATGGCACCTTTGACTTCGGCGCGCTCTTTAAGGCGCTTGAGGGCAGGGGGGGAGACATCGTCCACACCATCGAGGCCACAAGCCCCGAGGACGCCCTTAAAAGTCTCGAGGCGCTTAAAGGGTATCTATAAGGTTCTTCATACTAAAGCCGCGGAGTGCGGGATGGCCATCTCCCTTGTATTGGATGAGGACCTTGTGGGTGTCGCCCATGGTGCCGGGCATGATGAGGCCTTTGACCTTCGATATCTCGCGTTCGTAGTCGGGAGAGTTTTCAAGTAGCAAAACTATCATCTCGTCTATGCCGAGCGAGACCAGGTAGACGCCCTGCCTGCTGAAGCCGATGTTTTTAAGGCCGAACTCCGCGCCCCATTTTTTAAGCGCGGAGAAATTCACATGCGCGGTGATGTCCTGAGAGCCGATGCGCTGTAGTGGGTTTTCGTTAACCTGATGTTTGTGGTAGCAAAGCAGGGTGCCGCGGTTCCTGTCCGGGCCGTAGAGGTCCTCCGCGGAGAAGCCGTAGTCCACGGTGATGATGAACCCCTCCTTAAGCGCGCCAGCGGCGTCGCGGAGCCAGTCCTTCGCCCCGAGGTTGACCTCGGTCCTGTATCCTTCGGGGAGTTTTTCAACCAAGAACTCCTCGAGGCAGGAAGAAATTTTACCGGTGCTCGGAGGGTTTGCTATCTCAACGAGCCGGTCTCCCTCGACCGAGACGTATATCTCCTTAAGGCCGTCATTCATCTCTATGAGGTGGACGGGGAGGGCGTCAAGGAGTTCGTTGGTGAGTATCACCCCGGTGATGCACTTTAAGTCCGTTAGCCCGGAGGCCCAGGCCACTTTCCCCGCATGGTCTTTAAGCAACTCGCGCTGGCGCTCTTTGATCTCGGGGTTTAGCTCTATGAGGGTGTACGAGAGGCCTTCATATATATTTCTTCCCTTGAGGTGGTCGAGAATGTCTTTGGCGAGCCAGCCCCTTCCGCCGCCAGCCTCGACGATATCGAACTCCTGCGGCTTTCCCATAATGCGCCACATCTCCTCGGCCTGCCGGCCGAGCATGGCCCCGAACATGGGATGCAGGTGGGGGCTGGTGTAGAAATCCCCCATGCGGCCTATCTCGGTTCCGGCCGAGGTGTAGTAGCCCAGCCCCGGATGGTAGAGGGCCGTATCCATGAAGGCCTCGAACGTCATCGGCCCCTCCCTGAGGATCCTGTCCCTGATTATCCCTTCAAGCTCGCTCATGCTGGCTGACATTTTGAGGCAACCCCCCGCCAAAAGGCAAATGAAACCATAAAGAATAACTTTAATTCAGGCCATAAAAACCTTTAATAATTCGATTAAAATAGCTAATCATTGAGGCTTGCTACGGGGTTTCCTCTGGATTCCTCCCTTGCTTTGCTGAAGCTTTCTAAGGGGCCCCGAAAAGACAAAAACAAAGCTGTCATTGCGAGGTCGTTCCGACCTGTCGAAGGGTTGGAGGTCACAAACTGAAGTTAAAAGAGGGGGAGGGGGATAGGTGCTGCTTTCACATACTAAGAAACAGAAATTCAGGGACTCTTTTTGCCTTGACATGGATGCCATTTCGTGATAAATAAACCATATCGCGAGTAAAAAAACCCGCGCGGATCGACCCGCTACCAACTCCGAAATAAGGAGGTGACGCTATGGACAATAAGCTCGTCCTGATAATCCTGGCCGTGTTTCTGCCGCCGGTTGCGGTCTTTCTCAAGAGGGGCTTTGGTAAGGACATTCTCATAAACATACTCCTTTGCCTCATCTTCTTTTTGCCGGGGATGATACACGCCCTGTGGCTCGTCACGCGGTAAGCCCTCGGGTATTCGTATAAATCATTAATAGAAAGCTTAAAGGAGGCAGGATGAGAAAAGGAGTTTTATTCGGAATTTCCATATTCGCGCTTGCGCTGTTTATCTCGGGGTGCGTGACTGTGCCGCCCGAGCGCTCTGTGAAAACCTACTCCAATGAGCTCGGGGCCACGAAGGCCGCGCTTGCGGACGCGAGTGAACGCGGCGCCCGTGAGGAATGCCCGGCGGCGTATGCGGCCGCAGCCGCGAAGAAAGACGCCGCGGTAGAGACCTTCTGGACTTGCAGGACCGCCGAGGCTATCGTGATGCTCAAGGAGGCGCGCAAGGCCGCCGAGGACCTCTGCGGCGAACCGGTCGCGATGGAACTTGACTCCGACGGAGATGGCGTCCTCGACAACAGGGACAAGTGCCCCGGCACTCCAAAGGGCGTTAAAGTCGACGACGACGGCTGTCCCCTCGACGCGGACGGCGACGGCGTGCCGGACTACCTCGATAAGTGCCCCGGCACTCCGAAGGGAGTTAAGGTGGATGCTGTAGGATGTCCGCTTGATACGGACAAGGATGGGGTCTACGACTACCTCGACAAGTGCCCCGGCACTCCGATGGGTGCTACTGTTGACGCGCGCGGCTGCTGGGTGCTCAAGGGCGTCCATTTCGATACGGACAAGTCCGACATCAAGCCCATGTACTACGGACTGCTGGACGATGTGGCCGCCATTGTCAAGGGAAACCCCGGCCTAAGGGTCGAGGTCCAGGGCCATACGGACAATGTCGGCTCTGCCGAATACAACCAGGACCTTTCGGCGAAGCGGGCACAGGCGGTAATGGAATATCTGGCCGGAAAGGGTATAGACAGCTCCCGCCTCTCCTACGAGGGATACGGTCTGACGAGGCCAAGCGCCACGAACGATACCACCGAAGGAAGGTCCCTGAACCGGAGGGTGGAGCTAAAGCCCACACAATAGTTCCTGCCGCATCTGCTCAAAGGGCGGGCGCGTTTCGCGCCCGCCCTTTTTTTGTCCCCCGCAGGAAGGCGAGGGGAGTTCTTACCCGTCGCTAAATGAGTTGTAATTGAGAGGTAATGCCTTGCTCCCACTATTGGCCAAGGAGTTTTTTGACCCCCTCTGCCGTCGGGACACCGGGCTTTTCCTGCGTTTTCTCCTCAAGCATCCCCTTCACTGCTTCCGCTTCCTTGCCCAGGTACTGCCCGACGCCCGAGCGGGCTGCCGCCTTAGCCGCCTGGGTCAGCAGGGGCCTAAGGACTTGTCCGGCAATCTCGCCGGGCGAGGCGCCGCCTTCGCCGCCCACATTGGTAAGTCGAATGCGCGGAACCTTGGCCGAAAGGGGCTCCCCTGGTAGCGCCGCAATGTGGACAGCAACCTCACCCTCCTCAATGACCAGATCCCGGATGAGAAGATTCTTTTCCCCTTCGGCCTCTCCCTTCTCTGTCGGGCTCTGCTTCTGGTAGGCCTGTAGGTTCTTCCTGATCACATCGATATTGGCCATGCCGGATTCATTCACCTCATAAGTAATGCGGGGCGCGGAGACCGAAACCAAGTCGATCACTACCGGGTCCTTGGTGATTGAACCTATGTCAATAGCCACGGTTATGTTGTCCATGCTAAAGGCCGCCGGGGTAGAAAAGCCCGAAGGATTTCCGATGCTCAGGCCGCTTATCGATCCCTCCCCCGACTTGAGCTTTATCTTGACCTTGGATACCTTGACCTCAGTGCCGGTGGCATTGGAGCCGTACTTTTCAATGGCCGCCTCAACTATCGCATCGATATTGGCAAGCACAAAGAAAAAGGCGACTAAGGCAATTACTACTATGACTGCCAGAACGGTTATGACCTTGCTTCCTGTCTTCATGGCACATCCCTCCTGTCGTGTATCATGATTCGAATCAGGCATCGCCCATATTCTATACGAAAATTGTAGCATTTTTTAACTGCAATGCATACCGGAAGATGTCCACTGTGAATTATTCATTAGAAATCAAGATGTTTTGTAGGATTTTCAAGGCGCATATTTCAGGAAGCAACCTCCCCCTTATTTCCACCGAATTATAGAATTTCCTGAAGGGATTTAGTATTTAGTATTCAGGATTTCGGCATCTGCGGCCTTTCTTCTCTTTGCTGAGATTTTCAAAGGGGCCCCAAGAGACAGAAACAAAGCTGTCATTGCGAGGCAATCTCTCCCTTTGGGGCTCCGCCCCAGACCCCGGCACTTTTTTGCTCGCCCATGGTTCGATGGTTCGACTGGCTCACCATGCTCAGCATGCTCGCATTGGGCACCCTGAGCTTGTCGAAGGGTCCGGGTCCGCCCCGGCGGATTCGCCGAGGCGAACGTTTCGCTCCGGTCGGCCTACGGTAAGCTAATTCAAACTCGGTCGTTCCTCCCTCAGACACGAATTAGCTTTTAACCCTGCGGCCTCCCTCGCTACACTGAAACTTTCAATGGGGGCTGAAAGATGACCCCTTTTTTTATGTGTTCACTATTTTCCTTCCCAAGGGGCGGTTTTATATTTATTCTCCGGCGGTTGCGCTGTTTTTGGGGTGTTCATTATCCGTTCACTATCGCTCCCTGAATTTTTGGGGCCTGCTCGCCTCGGTCGCCTCAGCGACTCGCCGAGGAGAGCGAGTCCGACGAGTCGGACGCCCGTCTTGCCCAGCGCGTCCTGTCCGCCTCGGCGGATTCGCTGAGGCGAAAGCCTGTCGAAGGATAACCCCTTGCATACTGTCCT
>DAOUWH010000140.1 GCA_030667205.1 Nitrospirota bacterium | reverse complement strand
GTATCGTGTTACGATACCTTTGGCGTCAGGATGGCTAGAATCAATACAAATCGTAAAGACTGGAACTTGGGAACATGTTAGTAGTGTAACCCTGCAGCCACCTGCAAATCTGCGAGGAGTCTACAGCTTTGATTTTTCTTCGGATGATATGAGGTTATATGTAACTGCGAAAGCAACCGATGTGACAGCTAGTGATAATCGTAATCAGCTGGAGTTGTTTTCTATAAATATAGATGGTACTGATCAAGAACGGGTCACGAACAACCAAATTCCGGACTATTATCCAAGTACTGTTAGGATGAGTAATCCTTAGCAAACCTCCTTGAGGGAATGGGCCGGGTAGGGATAGTTTCTTATTCCTGGGCGGGCGCACCTCTCCCGTGCTCATGGGGCGTCATAGACTAAAGTTGAACCCTTTACTTTCCCTGGCGGGATGTGGGAGGCGTAGATAACCCTTGCCTACTTCAGCATCTTCCCGTTGTATTCCTTGAGGGTGATGGTGGTGGTCGTGCCCTCAACCTCGGTCGTCATGGTCACGTTTCCGCCGCTGAAGATGGCCGGGAGCTGCCTGCTGTGGCATACATTCATGGCCACGTCGTTGACATCTATCTCGTATTCGGTGCAGTTGAAGGTCTTGTCCCCTGCCTGAAAGGTCTTGTCCTCTATCTTCAGCACTGTGGCCTCGGACGGGAGCTGGCCGCCTGCCTCCTTGCCCATGGCGTCCACGGTCTGGGTGTTTTCGGGCATGGGGTCGCCGTTGAGGAAGGTCCTGGTGGTGAAGGTTATCATGGTGCCCTCGACCTTGACGACCTCGATTATCAGTTTCATTTTCATGTCGGAGCCGAAGGCCATGTCGAACGTGGCGGACTCTCCGCCCTTAAGTTCTTCCCACCAGTTCTCTTTGGGCCCGGGCCAGATGTCCCCGGCAAGGGCGCTTGTGCAGGCTACGGCGACGATCAGCACCGTCAGTAAGGCAGTACATAAATGTCTGGTCCCTAAAATATTTAGTGCAGGTCCTCCCCCTTAAAAAGATTCTCGCGTTTCAGCAATAAGATACCCCATGTCCGCCAAAAAAATCCTGCCCCCCGTTCGGAGGCGGGCAAACCCCGCAAATCCCGCGGAAAATATGCTATCATCATAAATCTATATTTTTAAGGAGGTTGGGCTGTTTTGCCTAAGAAAAAGGGCATAAACGTAGGGGTCATCGGCTTCGGCACGGTCGGCACGGGCACGGTTAAGATCCTCAGGGAAAACGCCGGGATCCTCAGCCGGCGGCTCGGTTTCCCGGTGACGCTAAAGCGCGTGGTCGACAAGGACCTGAAGACCAACAGGGGTGTAAAACTTCCCAAGGGGATGCTTACGTCCAAGGTGGACGCGGTGCTCGAAGACCCCGAGATAGACATTGTGGTGGAACTCATAGGCGGCATCCGGCCCGCGAAGGATTTCATACTCCGCGCGATAAAGAACGGCAAGCACGTGGTAACGGCCAACAAGGCCCTGCTTGCCGAGAAGGGCAACGAGATATTCGCCGCCGCGCAGAGGCAGGGCGTGCGGCTGGGGCTTGAGGCCTCGGTGGCCGGCGGCATTCCTATTATAAAGGTGATAAGGGAAGGCCTCGTGGCAAACTGGATACTCTCGGTCTACGGGATAATAAACGGCACGGCCAACTACATACTTACGAAGATGACGGACGAGGGCGCGGAGTTTTCAAACGTCCTCAAGGAGGCGCAGAGGCTCGGCTACGCCGAGGCCGACCCCACGTTCGATGTGGAGGGGGTGGACTCGGCCCACAAGCTTGCGATACTGGCCTCGCTTGCGTTTGGAATTCCGCTTTCTTATGAAAAGGTCTACTGCGAGGGCATCACGAAGATAACGCCCATGGACATAGAGTTCGCCGGGGAGCTTGGGTACAAGATAAAGCTCCTTGCCATTGCCAAGGCCACAGGCGGCGGGGTGGAACTCAGGGTGCACCCCACGATGCTGCCCGTTGACCGCCTCATATCGAAGGTGGACGGTGTCTTCAACGCCGTCTACGTCGAGGGCGACGCGGTGGGCGAGACGCTTTATTACGGGCGCGGCGCGGGCGACATGCCCACGGGAAGCGCCATTGTGGCCGACATCGCCGACATCGCCCGCGGCATAGTCGCCGGAGCGGATAGGCCGGCCCCGGCATTCGGCGAAAGCTCCCTTAAGATAAGGAAGATAGAGGACATTTCATCGATGTACTACTTCCGCTTCAGCGCGCTGGACAGGCCGGGCGTGCTATCGAAGATATCGGGCATCCTCGGCAAAAACAACATAAGCATCGCCTCGGTGATACAGAAGGGCAGGCGCGTGGGCGAGGCCGTTCCCCTGGTGGTGCTGACGCACATGGCCCGCGAGCGGGATATCCGCCGCGCCGTAAAGCAGATAGACAGTCTCCCGGTCGTGGCCGACAGGGCGTTCTTTATCCGGGTCGAAGGCACCGAGGGGTAGCAATTCGGTAGCAATTCGGTAAGAGTCGGACTAAAATATAGATAAGAATTCCGCTGGGGGAGGACGTTTCAATGGTGGATGAGGAAATCACTCCTGACGAGTCCATCGACATAAGGGGCTTGGTCTGCCCGTATACCTTTGTAAAGGCAAAGCTCGCTATCGAGGACCTGGAGGTGGGGAAGGTGCTGGAGATAATCCTGGACTACGAGGAGGCCTCCCGAAGCATCCCCAAGTCCATGGAGGACCACGGCCAGACAGTGCTCCTGGTGGACAAGACAAACGAGACCGACTGGCGGCTCCTTATCAGGAAGGAGCAGGACTGATGGACTTCACCGAGGAGCAGCTTCACCGCTACTCGCGGCATATAATCATGCCCGAGGTCGGGGGCAAGGGCCAGAAGAAACTCCTCGCTGCAAAGGTCTTCATCGTGGGCGCCGGAGGGCTGGGCTGTCCGGTTGGCTACTACCTTGCCGCCGCCGGGGTGGGCACCATCGGCGTTGTGGACAACGACGATGTGGAGCTTTCGAACCTCCAGCGCCAGATAGCCCACAGCGTAAGCACCATAGGCAAGCCCAAGGTCGAGTCCCTTAAGGCGACCCTCGGGGGCCTGAACCCCGACGTAAACGTCGTGGCGCTAAAGCAGAGGCTTACGAATGGAAATATCCTCGACATACTTAAGGACTACGACATAGTGGTGGACGGAAGCGACAACTTCCCCAACCGCTACCTCGTAAACGACGCCTGCGTGATGCTCAAAAAACCCCTCATAAGCGGCGCGATTCTCCGGTTCGAAGGGCAGGTTACAACTATTATCCCTGGCGAGGGGCATTGCTACAGGTGTCTGTTCGAGGAGCCGCCTCCGCCGGGCCTCGTGCCTTCGTGCCAGGAGGCCGGGGTGCTCGGAGTCCTGCCGGGAGTAATAGGCGGGCTTGAGGCCACCGAGGTCTTAAAACTTATACTTGGCAAGGGCGAGGTTTTAAAGAACGAGCTTCTGATATACAACGCCCTTCAGGTGGGCTTCAGAAAGGTCAAGGTCCCCAAGAGGGCCGACTGCCCGGTCTGCGGCGACAACCCCACCATCACCGAGCTTATGGACTACGACGCGGGCTACTGCGCCCCTCGCTAGGAGGCCAGGCCTCCAGCAAACTGGATTTTGAGCCTTTGTGGCTTCCGGTATGAAAAAGATTTCTATAAGCAAAGAGCATGTAAACGAGATTGTAAGGCACTCCCTTGAGGTCTTTCCCAGAGAGGCCTGCGGCCTGCTGGCCGGTGATGGCGATGCGGTTCGGAAAGTGTATTGCATGCGTAATGCCGAAAACTCGGAGGTCACCTACGCCCTCGACCCCGGAGAGCAGTTTTCAATCATGAAGCAGATCGAAGACAAGGGTCTTAAGCTCATAGCCATATACCATTCGCACACCGGCTCGCCGGCGTTTCCCTCGGCCACTGACGTGGCAAGGGCGTTCTTCCCCGGCACGAAGGATGAGAATTTTCCCGGGGTGGCTTACGTGATTGCCAGCGTCTCGGAAAACGGCCTCCGCGAGCTTCACGCCTTCCTTATCAAGGGCGAGGGTATAGAAGAGATAGAAGTTAAGCTATAATACCCCATGCCTCAGGATAACGACAAAGACACGGGCAATTCCATTTTCGGGGCGCTGTGGCGCGCGAGCATGGTGGGCATCCACCTTGTTGTCGCCACGTTCGTGGGGTTTTTCATCGGCCACTACCTGGACAAAGCCTTCGGCACAAAGCCATGGCTCACTATCGTATTCCTGATATTCGGCCTTGTAGCCGGGTTCAGGAACCTGTTCATGATGGCAAAGGGCACCAACGGTACCGAGACAAAAAATAATGATGAAAAAAGTCTATAAGCGGGCTGCCTTTATCATCGTCCCCATGGCCGTTGCATCGGCCTTTATAGAGCCCGTAAAACTTCCGCTGGGAATTATAATCGGTGCGCTTTTAGCTGTCGTAAACTTCAGGGGCATGACAAGGAACCTCGAAAACCTCATCGGCACCGACAGGCCGACGATGAAGCTCGTTGTGCTGAGCATCGGAAGGCTCCTGGTAGTTTTTTCGGTAATAATTATCCTGGCCGTGGCAAAGGTCGTAGACCTCATCGGTCTCATGGTGGGGTTTACCGTAGTGCTTACCCTCGTGATCAGGGAGGGCTACCTTACGTCCCAGGCCGAACCGCCCGAAGAGCAGTCTTAAACTCCTATGTTTTTGATGTTAAAGTCCCATAGAAAATCTCAGTGGAGTGAAGGAGAGCCGCAGGGTTAAAAACTAATTCGTGTCTGAGGCTCTTTTAAAGGGCCGAGTTTGAATTAGTTTACCGGAGGCCGACTGAGCGGAGCGCCCGGAGGGCCACTGGCCCATTCTATAACAGCGTAACCAATTCGAGTGTAAAGGGACTGGTCCCCGGGG
>DAOUWH010000237.1 GCA_030667205.1 Nitrospirota bacterium | reverse complement strand
CCAACGGGTTATATTTTACTACCCCCCCCCCTCCCCCTGTGTAACCCTAAAGCCTCCAGCAGGTGACCCTGCCACGGGCTTTTTCGACCTCTTCGCGCTGGGCTTCGTAGCCATCTCTGCCCATCATGCCGTAGGTGAAGTTCTTGGACATCTCCACGGAGGGCTGGTTGAAGGGGTTGATGCCGTAGAGGAAGCCCGTGTAGGCAGTGGCTATCTCGAAGAAGTAGAACAGCTCTCCCATGTGGGCGGCGTCCACCTTCGGGACCTTTAGCGTCATGTTCGGCCTTCCGGCCGTGGCAAGCGCAAGCTCGGTGGCCTCCTCTTCGGCATTGAAAAGTTCGCCCAGCGAGTGGCCGCCGAGGTAGGCCACGCCTGTGTCCTTGAAGACCCTGGGGATGGTGATGTCGGCGCCGTGGTCTTCGACCCTGATGAAGGTGACCACCTTGTCCTGCGGGCCCTCCATCCAGAGCTGCATCTGCGAGTGCTGGTCGGTGGCGCCGATGGAGGGATACGGGGTGGAGCCCATCCCGAGTTTGCCAAGGCTCTCGGACCAGAGCTGGCAGAACCACTCGGCAAGGGGCCTCAGCCTGTCGGAGTAGGGCACCATCACTGTTATGTTGCGCTTCTCCTCCTTGTCCATCAGATAGAGCATCGAGCCGTAGAGATACGCCGGGTTTTTCCATGGCTCGGGGTCGGAGCACCGCTCCTGCATCCTGGCGGCACCGGCAAGGAGCTCGTCGCAGTCAACCCCCGCGACCTCGGCCAGCAAAAGCCCCACGGGACAGAGCACCGAGTACCTGCCGCCAACGTCCGGGGGGATCGGAAGGGTCTTTGAAAAACCATCGGCCTCGGCTATCTGCCTCAGGTAGCCCTTCTCGGGGTCGGTAGTGGCCACGACCTTACCGGAGCGGCCCTTTAACTTTTCGTAAAGGACCATGAAAGAGGACATCGTCTCGGCCGTGCTCCCTGACTTGGTGATGACATTCACGGTGGTCTTGTCCAGATCGATGAGGGACAGGACGTTTTCAAACGTCACGGGGTCTACGTTGTCGTAGATAAAGACCCTCGGGGTCTTTCGGAGGTTGTGCATGGGGCTCATGGCCTCAAGTATGGTCTTGGGGCCGAGGGCCGAGCCGCCTATGCCCAGAATGAGAAAACTCTCCGAATCGTTCCTTATCTCGCGGGCGGCGTCCTTAATCGCCGAGGTGTCCTGCTTAACGAGGTCCATGAAGGCAAGCCCGGGCTTTTCTCTCGATGCGATCTCCTCGTGGGCCTTTGCCGCCGCGGGTTTTAAAGCCTCGACCTGGCGCTCCGAAAGGCCGTTCTCTCCGATTATGTCGGTCATCATATTTGCAAAATCAAGCTCTATCATTGCGGGACCTCCTTGATATGAATCCCCTCTTTTTTGATATCGGATACTATCTCGCCGAGGTGCTCGGCGCTTCGGACCTCAAGGGTAACACTCACGGATGTCTTTTTCACGGGAAGCCCCCTTGAGAGCCTGTCGTGCACCACGTTTAAGATGTTGCCCCTCCTTGCGGCGATTATGCCCGTAAGTCTGTGCAGGGCCCCGGGCGCGTCATCGAGCACGACCTCTATCGTGCCCGTCCTTCCGCTCTCGGCAAGCCCCTTATGTATTATCCTGTCAACGAGGGTAAAGTCAATGTTCCCTCCGCTTATGACAATGACTACGCTCCTCTGGCTGAATCTTACCGCATCATCAAGCACGAGGGCAAGACCTGCGGCCCCCGCGCCCTCCACCACGAGTTTTGTCCGCTCCATAAGAAGCAGTACGGCCCGTGCTATGGCGGCCTCAGAGACGGCCAAAACCTCGTCCACATTTTCAAGCATGTGTTTTAAGGTAATCTCCCCGGCCCTGCCCACCGCGATGCCGTCGGCAAGCGTGGGGCCCGGTTCCCTCTGAACGACCTTGCCTGCCTTAAAAGACTCAAGGGCGCTCGTTGCGCCCTCTGCCTGCACCCCTATGACCTTTGCATCGGGCCATGCGGACTTGATATACGTCGAGACGCCCGATATGAGGCCCCCGCCTCCGACGGGCACAATCACGAAGTCAGCGCCCTCCAGATCATCGGCGATCTCAAGGCCGATGGTGCCCTGCCCGGCGATTATCTCCTCGTCGTCGTATGGGTGGATGAAGGTGTAACCCTCCTGAGAGGTGGCGTATTCAATCGCCTCCGTAAGCGTCTGTCCGTGCAGGACAACCTCTGCTCCGTATTCCCTTACCGCATTTTCCTTTGCCGGGGAGACACCCTCCGGCATGACGATAGTGGCCTTTATTCCCAGTGCCGCAGCCGCGGCAGCAACGCCCTGTGCGTGGTTTCCCATCGAGGCGGCGATAACGCTCTCACCCTTTAGCCCGGAGAGCTTGTTGAATGCTCCCCTTATCTTGAAGGAGCCGGTCTTCTGGAAATTCTCGCACTTCAGATACACCCGCGCGCCGGTTATCCGGCTGAGGGAGTCGGAGTATATAAGGGGCGTCCCTGAGATGTGCTCCGAGATGCGCGAGTGGGCCTCCCTGATGCGCTCTGCGGTTACCATAGGTGGGATTATATCACATGAATAAAAGGTCTTCTATATGGGGCTCCGCCCCATACCCCGGGGACCAGTCCCTTTACACTCGAATTGGTTACGCTGT
>DAOUWH010000144.1 GCA_030667205.1 Nitrospirota bacterium | reverse complement strand
GCCCTGACCTCGACGAGAAGACCTTTGACATCGTCCATAACGGCCACGCCGCCGAGCATCGTGGATGTCTCTATCGCGAGTATCTTCATTTTCTCTTTCCGCCCGACAATACTATCACAGATACGGCCAGGCAGATACCCGCACCAATTGCCACCGCCTTTGCGGTGCCGATGACCGAGGCAAGGGTGCCCATCATGGAGTGCCCGAGGGGCATCATGCCCAAAAATACCGTGGTGTAGACGCTCATGACCCTGCCTCGGAGGCCGTCGGGCGTCATAAGCTGTATGGAGCTGTTGGCAAGTGCGAGGAAGCTCACGATGGCAAAGCCCGTGGCAAGGAGCGCCGCAAGTGAAAAAGCATAATTGGTCGAGAGCGAGAACATTAA
Source organism: Nitrospirota bacterium (assembly GCA_030667205.1). Taxonomy (GTDB): domain Bacteria; phylum Nitrospirota; class Thermodesulfovibrionia; order Thermodesulfovibrionales; family JdFR-86; genus DAOUWH01. The sequence goes on along the minus strand of DAOUWH010000144.1, from coordinate 4,374 downwards.
AAGCGTCGCGGGAAAGGCCACCGCTGCAATGGCCATGGACCGCCTCTTGCCCTCTATGTCCCCCCTGAAGGCAAGCATCATCGCCGCGCTGAGAGCCCCTACGCCGGCGGCCCCGGCAAGGAATCCGAGGCCCTCGGCGCCCACGTTTAAGACTTCCTCGGCAAAGACCGGAAGGAGCGCTATGAACGGCAACCCGAAGAGGCTGAAGGTGGAGACCACGACCATCGACCTCATGATATCGGGCTCTCCCCTTATGAAGCGCACACCGTCGGATATCTCCTTGATGATGCTCTCCCTTTTCTTGCCCGGAAGCCCCTTCACCTTCATCATCGAAAGCGCCACGATCACCGCGAGAAAGCTTAGGGCGTTTATGAAGAAACACGGGGCAAGCCCGATGTACGCTATCGTAAGCCCCGCCGCTACGGGGCCCATTATCCGTGCGCCGTTGAACGCGGCGGAGTTAAGCGCAACGGCGTTGAGCAGGCTCTTGCGCTCCACCATCTCTATGAGGAACGACTGCCTTGCCGGTATGTCAAAGGCGTTAAAAAGGCCCATCAGCATCCCCATTGCCATCACGTGCCACACATTGACCATGCCCATGGCGGCGAGTATCCCTATTACGAGGGCGGGCAGTATCGAGAGGGCCTGCGTCACAAGCAGGAGGTTTCGCTTCCTGAAGCGGTCGGCCACGACCCCGCCCACCAGGCTCAGAAACAGTATCGGGAGCCAGGAGGCCGCAGAGACCATGCCAAGGTAGAAAGGGGACTTCGTTAGCGAGTACACCAGCCAGCCCTGCGCCGTGGAGTGCATCCAGGTGCCGGAGTAAGATATCAGCTGGCCCGCCCAGAAGAGCCTGAAGTCCCTGAAATGAAAGGCCGAAAACCTGCCGGAATTCCGCATGGGAAGTATTTTAACCTATTCCCCTTTTCTTCACACTTCAGGGTGAGTGAGTAGCGAAAGGGGGGATTTAATATAAACGGGACGTTGGCCATTGGCTAAATCGGCTGAGGAATGGCCAATACCTGTGCTCTATATTCTTTCTTTGTATATGCGTTCCCTGAAACTTATTATGAACTCCGTTCCCCCGTTGGTTTTCAGTTCGATATCTCCGTCCAGTTGTCCCACCAGAGAGGTTATCAGTTTCATCCCGAGTGTTTCGGAACTTTCTATGTCCATGCCCTCGGGCAGGCCTATGCCGTTGTCGCTGACGGCAAGCTCAAAATCACCGCCACCTTTTTTATGGAGGGCCAGGGTAATCCTGCCCTCCCTGTCTTCCGGAAAGGCGTATTTGAAGGAGTTGCTCAAAAGCTCATTTATGATAAGCCCGCACGGGATGGCGGTATCGACGCTGAATGTTATGTCGGAGACGTCGGTTGAAAGTGAAATCCTGCTGGAGTTCACCTTATAGGAACTGACAAGCAACCTCTCCAGGTCTCTTATATAGGCCTCCATGTCCACATTGGCAAGGTCCTCGGACCTGTAAAGTTTCTCGTGGACCAGGGCCATGGCGTCGATCCGGGTCTGAGACTCTTTGAACTTCTCCATGGCTTCCTCGTCGGTGATGTCCTGGGCCTGGAGTTTCAGCAGGCTCGATACTACCTGCATATTGTTCTTCACACGATGGTGTATCTCCTGAAGCAGGATTTCCTTTTCTCTCAGGGACTGCTTAACTTTTTCTTCCGCCTGCCTGCGCTCGGCGATCTCTTTATCGAGTTCGTCGCGTGATGCGGTGATATTCTTCAGGTCTCTCGCCATTTTGTTGAAGGAATCTGCCAGATGGCCTATCTCGTCTTTTGAATCGATATCTATTACGGTATTCAAATCGCCCTTGCCGATTCTGTCCGTAGCGGCTCTTACTTTTTCCAGAGGCCTTGTTATTGAATTGGTGAGATAGAAAGCAAGTATTAATACGAGGACAACCGTGATAGCCAAAAGAAAATACATGCTGCTAAATGCCGTCTTCTTTGTAAGTTCCGCAGTATTGCGAAATTCGGTGGCCTTGAGGTGGGCAAAATCCCCAAGGGGCTCCATGGCCTCCTCGATCTTGACAACGTGAAGCGCACACTTGCCCCTCATGATATCGGCGGCCTCCGCCCTTTTCCCCTCATGCATCAGGGCAATCATCTCAGCACGAATGGGTTTCCAATCGGAAAAAACAGCCAGGGCTTCCTCGTACTGCCCTCTTTTGCCAAGAAAATGCTTGTTGATTATCTCGAAATTCTCGTAAACGTCCTGCTCAAGGTCGTCAACTGTCCGGACATGTTCGTTTATGCGTTCAATGTCCTCCGCCAGGACAACGTCGTTCATGGAATGGTGCATCTTTATGATATTGGTATTGATTCTCAGCACGGCGTTGCTGACGGTCAGAGGGTGCTTGTATATATTGACCGTCTGCTCCGCGAGCATACTCATACGGTCTATCGCGACAAGGCTGAGCACGACAAGGAGCAGGAATATCAGTGCAAATACGGCGCCGAGGCGTACGCTGATTTTAATGTTTCTTAGCATTGCCGGATTTAAAATCTCTTTCGAGCATTCTGTTATTCATGCTCTGACTATATATAATCACTTCGGGTCGTCCCCTTCCTCCAGGAGTTTTTTAAAGCACTCAGGACATGCGCCGTGGGTGAATTCCACGTCTGCATGCCTCCCCAGATAGGACTCGACCTGCTCCCAGTAGCCTTTGTCATCCCGTATTTTCTTGCACCAGGCGCAGATGGGTAGCAGGCCTTTTAATGTCTTGACATTCGCGAGTGCCTCTTTAAGCTCTCGAATAAGTTTTTCACGCTCCATTTCCATTTCGCGCCTGTAGAGGGCTATCTCGATAGCGATGCGCAGGTCCCTTTCCTTGGCCGGCTTGATAATGTATCCAAAAGGCTCGGCGAGTTTCGCCTTCTTAATAATTTCCTCATTTGAGTATGCAGTAATGTATATCACCGGTATGCCCGAAGATGAGCGTATCTTCTCGGCGGTCTCAATGCCGTCCATCTCGCCCGCGAGAACGATATCCATTAGTATCAGGTCCGGTTTCTCGTCTTCTATCCTGGAGAGGGCCTTTTCTCCCGAGTGCACGACCGAGGCAACATCATAGCCCATATTCTGCAGATCCATTTTCATGGCGGAGGCGATAATCGCCTCGTCCTCGACGATCATGATGCGGGCTTTCGACATTTGACGGCCTCGTTACTTCTCCTATGGATGTAGACCCTACTGCAAATTACCACAGGCAATCTATAATAATTCTACCACGTTCTAAAGGCGTAGCCTACAGGAGACACTGATTCCCCCTTCCCTGCCCCGTTGCATAACCCGCTGAAAACCTCTAAAATCTATCCCATGTGGCGCATAAGAACAATACTGATACTGGTCTCCATGATACTCGTACATTCCCCGGCGTTTGCCGCCGGGAAAAGGATCGTGGCATCGGTGCTGCCGGTCTGGGTGTTCGCCAGTAACGTGGCGGGCGAGAGGGCCGAGGTCTCGCTCCTTATAAGGTCGGGCACGGACCCGCACGAGTTTACCTTAAAACCCTCTGACGTCAGGAAGCTCGACGAGGCCGACCTCGTGCTCATAAACGGCGCGGGCCTTGAGAATCATTTCATAAGGGGCATTGACCCGGAGAAGACCTTCGACACCTCAGAGGGCATCGAATTAATAATGCTCGGCAAAACGCCCGACCCCCACATATGGCTCGACCCCGTGATGGCCCGAAAACAGGTCGAAAACATCGCCCTCGCCCTTTCGGATATCGACCCGGAGGGGAAGGATTATTACCGGGAAAACGCCGAATCGTATAACGCAAAACTCGACGCTCTCCATGAAGAGATTGTGAAAGGCCTTTCAGGACTCGCCATGAAACACCTTATTGCTTACCACGAGTCATTCAACTATTTTGCACGGCGTTACGGGCTCGAGGCTTACTCGCTCACCGGACCGGATGCCGAGGCTCCACTTCCCAAAAGGATGAGCGCCGTTTATGATATAGTCAGAAATGACGGCATACCGGCAGTGTTCGAGGAGGCGCAGTTTAAGCCCGGGGCGCTCGACAGGCTGGGCCGTGACCTCGGCGTAAGGGTCTGCACCCTTACCACAATCGCAAGCGGTGCGCCTTCAAGCGATTTATACGAAAGGGCTATGACGGAGAATCTAAATACCATAATTGAATGTCTCGGTGAGCGGTAAGATGGCCGAAATTCTACACGTAGAGGACTTAGAGGCAGGCTACGACGGACAGAGGGTCATAAAGGGCCTGAGCATGGTGGTCCACGACGGCGACGTGGTGGCCGTGCTGGGGCCCAACGGCTCTGGAAAGACCACGCTTTTAAAAGCCATTCTGGGGATGCTCCCCTTAAAGGGCGGGCGGGTGCGGCTCTT
>DAOUWH010000132.1 GCA_030667205.1 Nitrospirota bacterium | reverse complement strand
GAATGAATTCCCTCGATGAGCTGAAAAGAGAGGTCTTTTTCAGGCTGCTCGATCTTGCCGGTAGGGTGTATATACAGGTAAGGCACTCCGATGCCGTGAGAATTGGCAGAAGGGGCTTTCTCGGCGAGGAAAAGGAAGAAGGGCTTGTCCTCGTGCTGAACCAGAAGATGAAATTCACCTGGGACGACGCGGGCATCCACACAACGCTGCTCTTCGGGACGGCGCCGGAGAAGTGCTTTTTACCCGCTGGGGACATAGTGGCCGTGTACTCCCCCGAGCTGGGGACACAGTTCGTGGTGACCCCTTCCTCAACACCGGGCAACGAGGAGACAGGGGACGATGCCGACAACCTGATAAAGGTCGATTTCACCAAGAGGAAACCATGAGGCTCATAAAAATAACGGTCGGAGACGTAGAGCTAGAGGCGGAGCTTTCCGGGACGGCGTGCGCCGGGGCGGTATACGACGCCTTGCCCATGGAGGCCGCCTTTAACACATGGGGCGATGAGTTCTACTTCGAGATACCGGTCAAGCACGACCTTGACAAGACCGCAACCACGTTGGTCAAGGTGGGTGACATCGGCTACTGGCCGCCCGGCAGCGCGCTGGCGATATTTTACGGCCCTACGCCGGCGAGCACCTCGGAGGACCCCGTGCCCGCAAGCGAGGTAAACCTCGTGGGCAGCATAAAGGGAGACGCAAAATCGCTTAAAGGCGTAGCCGGGGCAGGGGCGATAAGAATAGAGAAGGTCAGCACATAATTAATAGCGGAGGAATTGAAAATGGTCAAGATAGCAGTGGCAGGGATAAGGGGAAGGATGTGGAGCCGCATTGCCGCTCTCGCGCGCGGGGTCGAGGGCCTTGAGCTTTCAAGTGCGTTTGAGGTGAAGGGGCATCCCGATATCGGAAAGGACGTGGGGGAGCTTCTGGGCATTGGCACGGTCGGCATGAAGCTTTCGGACAACATAGAAGACGTACTGGCCGCCTCGGACGTGGTAATAGATTTTACCTCTCCCGCATCCACCATCGCAAACGTCAAGGCCGCGGTACGGAAGGGCAAGGCGATGGTCGTGGGCACCACGGGTTTTTCGAGCGAGGAGCTTTCTGAGTTCCGCAACCAGGCGGCGATGATACCCTGCGTATTCGCCTCCAACATGAGCCTCGGCATAAACCTCCTTATGAAGGTCGTGGCCGACGTTGCCCGCTCACTCGGCGACGACTACGACATCGAGATAGTGGAGGCCCACCACAGGCTCAAAAAGGACGCTCCCTCGGGCACGGCCCTCGCGCTGGCCCGCTCGATCGCGGATGCCGTGGGCAGGGACCTCGACGAGGTTGCGGTCTGCGAAAGAAAGGGCATGATAGGTCAGCGGAGCAAGAAGGAAATCGGCATCCAGACCGTCCGCGCCGGGGACATCGTAGGCGAGCATACGGTGCTGTTTGGCGGCTTGGGCGAGCGTATCGAGATTGCGCATAAGGCATCAAGCCGCGACACCTTCGCGCGCGGGGCGCTGAGGGCGGCCCTCTGGCTTAAGGGCAAGCCCATAGGCATCCACGACATGCAGGCTGTGCTGGGGCTGAAGTAAGTACCCTTTATTTTGCTGCTTTCAGCCCCGCGAGTTTTTCCTTTATGAAGCGTTCCTCGTCCTCGCGGCTCTTAAGCTCGCCGCGGAGCCTTCCGGCAAGCACTTCGTGGAGGATGTTGGAGTAGACCGGGCCGGGCTCTATGCCCAGTGTCTTCAGGTCGTCTCCCCTGAGCATGGGTCTTACGTGCCTGAGCTCGAGCAGATACTTTGATATCTCCTTCTTCACGCTTTCGTCCTTAGTGAGGGACATGGTAAAGAGAATAGTCTCAAGGTCAAGGCCCGAGAGGGAGTCGTAGATAAGGGCCGGGTCCCCAAGCGGCATGCGCCTGAGGATACCTTGCGCCGTGCGCATGCCCCTGATCACGGATTTCTTTAACTTCTGGGGGACGGCAAGCCTTTCGAGGGCCTCTTCCTTCTGCTCGTCCTTAAGCTGCGAGACGAGGGCCATGAGGTATATGGAGGTGGTCTCGGGCTTTTCCTCCATGAACGACAGCGCAAACCACAATAGCGTGTCGTGCACCGAGACGAGCAGGTGCTCAAGCTCCTCGCTGAACGTAAGGTCCTTGTGGATTACGCCGAGGAGGCCGTGGTCCGAGAGCATTTTAATCACACGGAAGGGCTCTGCCTCCTTAAACGTAAGGGCCATCTCGTCGTAGAGCCTTGAGCCCGTGAGTTTCGAAAAAAGGTCCATCTTCAACGTGGATTTTATGAGGTTCCTGGTCTGCTTCGAAAGTTTAAAGCCGAACCTCTCGGCAAACCTTACCGCCCTGAACGCGCGCGTGGGGTCTTCCACGAAGCTCAAGTTGTGCAGCACCCGTATGGTCCTGTCCTTCAGGTCGCGCTGGGCGCCGAAAAAATCGACTAGCTGCCCGAAGTCCCTGGGGTTTAGCCTGACGGCAAGGGTATTGATGGTGAAGTCGCGCCGGTAAAGGTCCTTTTTTATGGAAGACATCGTTACCGTCGGAAGCGCCGCGGGGGTCTCGTAGTACTCGGTCCTGGCCGTGGCAATATCAAGCCTGAGGCCGTCCTTCGTTATCTTTGCGGTGGCGAACCTCTCGTGGACGTTTACCCTTGCGCCGAGGGCCGAGGCGAGTTTTTTCGCAAAGGCGATGCCGTCGCCTTCTATGACTATGTCTATGTCGAGGTTCCGCTCTCCCCTTAAAAGGTCTCTTACGGAGCCGCCCACGAGGAAGGCACTTGAGTCGAGCTCCTCGGCGATGTCGCCTGCCAGCGTGAGGACGTCGTACAGGCCGGGCGGGAGCTTGTCACGGAGCCAGGAGGCGAGGTTCTTCCCTCTAAAGGTTTTTTCCTCGGTGACGGTCTCGCTTATCCTGCTTTTTCTGAGGTAGTCTTCGTACATGGCCCTTAAAAGGTCCGTCCTCGTAATCGCGCCGATAATCTTTCCGTCCTCAAGCACGGGCATGAACCTCTGGTTATGCTCTATCATCATGGCCTCTATCTCGCGCTGGGGGGTGTCGGGCTCTGCGGTCATTGCGTCTGTGTTGGCAAATTCCGTTACTTTGCTATGCTTAAAACCGTGAAATGTCGCCTTCTCCACAGTCTCTCTTGATATGATTCCCTTGTATACGCCGTCTCTGACGACGGGCAGCACATTAACGCCGTATCTGGTCATCATGGAGCCGGCGTCCTGTATACTTTTTTTCTCCTCTATGGTGACGACGGGCCTTGTCATGGCGTCCCTGGCGACCATAATTGGTTTTACCGCTGAGCGCAGGGCCTCGGCGACCTCCTCTTCGAGTATCTCAAGGGGACGTTCCCCGACCGTTGCAGATGCCGCGGTGGGGTGCCCGCCACCGCCGAACCTCTCAAGCGCCTCGGCGATATCAAGCTGGTGCGCACGGCTCCGGCCTATCATTACTACCTTGCCTTCCATGTTCAGAAGGAGCACCAGGGCGTCGATGTCCTCCATGTCCATCATCCTGTGGGCGAGGTGAGCGGCGTCGCCGAAATAGACCCCTCTTGCGGCCTTTGCTATTCTGACATTGACGCCGTGGACGACCATGTCCGTGGCGGTCTTGACAAGCTCGTTAAGGAGTTCCAGCTCTTCCCTGCCCATCTCCGTCTTCATGTACGAAGATACTATCCTGAGGCTTGCGCCCCGTTTAAGGAGCCAGGCCACGGCCTTTAAATCTCTTTCCGTTGTGGTCGGGAACAGGAGGTTTCCGGTCTCCTCGTATATACCCAGCATAAGCAGGGTGGCCTCCATAGGCGTGGGTTTTATGCTTTTTTTCCTGAATATCTCGGTGAATATGGTGGCGGTTGCGCCCACCTCCTCGACGACCTCCACCTTGCCGCGGATGTCGTCGTCCCTGTTGGGATGGTGGTCGTACAGAAGTACCGTCACGGACGGATATGTAAGAAGGGGCTTTAGTTGCCCTATCCTGTCGGGGGATTTGGTATCGACCACTATCAGCCGCTTGACCGCCGAGGGGTCGATGTCCTTCAGCCGCGTCGTCTCGACGGGCTGAAACTCGCTTATGAAGTCCCTGACCTTTTTTTCCTGCGAGCCGGGGAACACGAGCTTTGCCTCGGGATACAGCCTCTTTGCGGCCACCATCGAGGCGAACGAGTCGAAGTCGGCGTTTATGTGAGAGGTAATGACATCCATGCCATTATTTTTGCAGATACGGAAGTTTTATTCAATCGAGCATACAGTATGCTCTTGTCATTGCGAGCGAAGCGAAGCAATATTGCCTCTCGGAGATTTGAGGCCAGGCATGGTGAGCATGGTGAGCTTGTCGAACCATCGAACCATCGAACTATGATGTACCATTCGCTTCTTCGACAAGCTCAGGATGCTCAGGGCGCTCAGATTACTTCGTTCCTCGCAATGACGAAAAGGTAGTCAGACATCTTACACATGATGGTTTTGGGGTTGGCTCCTTACTTGTGGATGACTATCCTGTCGCGGCCACTCTTTTTAGCCTTCAGAAGTGCGTCGTCGGCGAAGTTTATGAGGGTGTCCTGTGTCTTGATGCGGTCGTGAGGGTATGATGAGATGCCGGTGCTTATGGTGATGCGGTCGGAGGACTTGATTCCCTTGAACCTGTGGTTCTTTATTTTGTTGGACAGCCTCACGGCCTCGGCATATGCGCCTTCGGGTGTCGTATGGGGCAGGAGTATGATGAACTCCTCGCCGCCGTAACGGGCAAGCACGTCGCTTGACCTGACGAGCTTCTTGGCGAGGGTTGCGAATTCCCTGAGCACCATGTCGCCCGTCCTGTGGCCGTAGTTGTCGTTGATCCTCTTGAAGAAGTCGATGTCGAACATGATGCAGCTAAGTGGGGTGCCGTACCGCTGTGCCCTTGAGAACTCGTCGGCGAGCCTGTGGTAGAAGTACCTGACGTTGTAGACGCCGGTGAGGAAGTCGGTTATGGCGAGCTTTTTAAGCTCCGCCCTCTCGGATTTTATCTTCTCGAACAGGAACGCGTTGTTAAGCGCGTTGGCGCTCGCCGAGGCAATACGCTGGCAGAGATTTATCTCCCTTTCGGTAAAATTATGCCTTTTCCTCGACGTCCTTAAAAAAAGCGTGCCGATGACCTCGTCGCGGAATATTATCGGGATTACCACGAT
>DAOUWH010000040.1 GCA_030667205.1 Nitrospirota bacterium | reverse complement strand
TAGGGCAAGGAAGAGCGCAGAGCGAACCTTCAAGGAGAGGGATTTTTTTATCCATGGCACTGATTCCATGCGCCAGAAGACGTATATATGCATCGCCGTAACAAGCGACGTCAGCACAAGACCAAACAATATAAAACCCCCCAGAATGTATTTTAATTTAGTCTTTATTATAAATAGTATGTCCGAATGAAATAAATACGAAAGATCTCTTGCTGCCTTCAACCGCAAATCCCCGGAGTCTGAAATTGCTATACATGCGCCCCTGTAGGTGAACTCCGCATTCTGACATTTACCCTCCACGTGAAAAACCTTCCACGTGAAAAACCCTCCCCTGACTCATATTAACCGCAATTTAACTGCAAATTTTCCAATTTCCACAAATTGTAGTTAACGCCCCTCGCTGATACAATAAGGTTATGACCCGCGTTGAGGCGCTGAGGAAGGTCTTTTTTATCGCGGTGGTCTCGGCTCTGGTGCTGGCCGCCGTGTATGTGATCGCCACCATGCTCCTCTGCGGCCTTCTGGTCGAGGCCGAGTGGTGCGCGCTGTGGCCGCACTTTACCATCTCGGAAATAGAGGACTACATCAGGGCCTCGGGCCCGTGGGGCGTGGCGGTCTCCATTGGGCTGATGGTCGTACATTCGTTCATCCCCTTCCCGGGCGAGTTCATAGCCATCGCAAACGGAATGGTCTACGGTGTGCTGTGGGGCACGGTGATAACCTGGACCGGGGCGATGCTCGGGGCATTCCTGGCCTTCGGCCTCTCGAGGAAGCTCGGGCGGGAGTTCGTCCGCCGGATGCTCAAGGGGAAGGCCCTCGTGGTAGAGGAATGGGCAGAGCGCTACGGAGGCGGAGCGGTCTTCATAAGCCGCTTCATCCCGGTAATCTCGTTTAATCTCATAAACTACGCCGCTGGCCTTACTAAGGTGTCGTGGTGGACGTTTGCCTGGGCCACGGGCCTCGGTATCCTTCCGATAACCACCTTAATGGTGGTCCTGGGCTCCCGCATGGCTCGGATGCCCTGGCCGATGTGGCTCCTGTTCATCGGCATAGGGGTCTCGGTGTGGGGCCTGGGGCATCTGCTGTATGTGCGGCGTTACGGGAAGAAATGATAAAATGAAAGACCATGTCGGAGTTCTCTTTTGATAAGACCATGAAGGTGCATCCGGACTGTTTTCCCTGCTTCATGCGGCAGTGCCTTATCGCGATAAAGCAGGCCGGGAAAAACGGCGTGGACGAAAACGCGGTGATGAAAGCGGCACTGGCCGACATAGAGAGGGCAGACCTCGAAAAATCCCCTGCCCACGCCACCACCAGCATGCACAGGACCCTTAGAAGGATGCTCGGCGGCGACCCCTTCAAGGCCATAAAAGGCCAGTACAACAAGATAGCCCTTGAGCTGTACGACTCTCTGAAGGGGGAAATAGCTCGGAGCGCCGAGCCGCTTGCCACGGCCTCGAGGCTTGCGATTGCCGGAAACGTCATAGACTTCGGCATCTACTCTACAATCGACATCGAGGGCACCGTGCAGAGGGCCCTTTCGGAACCGCTTGCGGTGGACCACTCCAACTCTTTCCGTAAGGCGGTAGCCGGGGCGGGCGATATTCTTTACCTCCTTGATAACGCCGGAGAGATAGTCTTCGACAGGCTCCTTATAGAGCAACTTGTAAATGAGGGCAAGAAAGTCACGGCGGTTGTGAAGGCCTCCCCGGTGATAAACGACTCCACGATGGAGGACGCCCGCGAGGCGGGCCTCACGGAGGTATGCACGGTGGTCGATAACGGCTCCGACGCGGTGGGGACGATACTGGAGAGCACCTCGGACGATTTTAAGGCCCGCTATAAGGGCGCGGGGCTTGTGATAAGCAAGGGGCAGGGCAACTTCGAGACTCTTTTAGACAGTGCAGGTGGGACTTCGTCCCCCCTGCAAGACCCCCCTAAACTGCCAAAGGGGGACTCCGTCCCCCCTTGGGATCCCCCTAAAAAAATATTCTTCCTGTTCCAGTCGAAGTGCTCCGTGGTCTCGGAAGTGCTCGGCCTCCCGGAGGGCTCGATGCTCCTGGTGGGAAACTGAAATCTTCAATTATGGGGCTCCGCCCCAACCCCCGGGGACACAGTCCCCTTCAACTCGAATTGGCACGTTTCAAATATGATAAAAGGGCCAGTGGCCCTTCGCTCCACTGAAACTTTCTATGGGTTTCTTGAAGGTTAATTTTTTCCTGTATAATGTTAGAATCTCTGGACCATGGAAGTCATTAAGGTAGACGACAAGGACATCAGGGGCGCGCTGGGCCGGGCCGTGAAGGTCATCTGCGATGGAGGCATCGTGGCCTATCCCACGGAGACCTTCTACGGTCTCGCCGTGCGGTTCGACGACGAGGCGGCCCTTTTAAAACTCGCCGAGCTTAAGGGCAGGCCCACGGGGAAGTCCCTCCCACTTATTGTGGGCACCGACGCCTCGCTCTCGCTGGTGGCCGCCGGGGTAAGCGATACGGCCCGCAGGCTTATCGAGGTGTACTGGCCGGGGCCGCTTACGATTGTTTTTCGGGCGCGCGAGGGTCTGCCGGAGCAGATAACGCTTGAGGGAAAGGTCGCCGTAAGGGTGCCGGGCGAGTCCTTAGGGCTTCAGCTTGCTCGGGCGCTTACCTTCCCCGTCACCGCCACAAGCGCGAACCCCTCGGAGATGCCGCCCCCGGTGGACGCCGAGACGGTGGTTAAATATTTTCCCGAAGGCGTAGACCTTGTGCTGGATGCGGGGCTTACGAAAGGCGGCACGCCCTCCACGGTGGTGGACGCCTCCGAGGAGCCGATAAAGATAATCCGCCAGGGGGCCGTGGACATCTCGGAGTTTCTTGGTCAATAAGTGAGATCGTCATCCGCAGTAAAAGACCCTGCGGCCCTGGAGCTTAAGGCCGCCTTCGAGGCCGTAAGCCCCATGATAGAGGATTTCACCGCGACAATATGCCCGACGTGCGAGAGAGTCTGCTGCATAGACCGCCATGGCACGCACGAGAAGGCCGACCTCCTGTTCCTTGAGGCCATGGGCGAGACCCTGCCCGGAGACGCCCCCAAGGCCGACGACACCGAGCCCTGCAGGCACCTCGGCCCGAAGGGCTGCACCATCGCCCGCAGGACGAGGCCCTACCGGTGCACGTGGTACTTCTGCTCGGCACTGCTTGAGAGGATGCCCGCGGAGGACCCGAGGGGGTACCGCAAACTCGTCGCGGCCCTTGAGAGGCTCGGGGCCCTGAGGCAGAGGCTGCTTGAACATCATTAACCGGGGCTCCGCCCCGAACCCCGGGGGCACGGCCCCTTTATACTCGAATTGGTTACGCTGTCATAAAAAGGGGCAGTGCCCCTCCGGGCGCTCCGCTCGGTCGGCCTGCGGTAAACTAATTCAAACTCGGTCGGCTCGACCTCGGACACGAATTAGTTTTTAACCCTTCGGCTTCCCTTGCTTCGCTGAGATTTTCAATGGGGCTTAAAAAAACAGATTCAAAATGACACAATGCCCATTCCCCTTTGCCTTGACAGGTGGGGGAGGCGGGGTTTAAGATTGATATTTACGGGGCGTAGCGCAGTCTGGTAGCGCGCACGGTTCGGGACCGTGAGGTCGGAGGTTCAAATCCTCTCGCCCCGACCAGACTCCCTTTGCCGCTTGCTTTTGGGGCGGGGGATGTGATATAAATTAAAGGCTTCTTGCCCTTTCTTTGGGAAAGGGCTTTTTCGGGAGTAATCGAAATAACCGCAAGGAGGACATAGTGAACCTGTACGAGAACATTGTCATCATCAACCCTTCCCTCTCCGACGAGGAAATCGAAGCAGCCACGGAAAAGATAAAGGACCTGATCACTGCCGACAAGGGCGAGATATTAAAGGTAGAGCCCTGGGGCAGGAGGAAACTCGCCTACGAGCTGAACAAGCAGACCAGGGGGTTTTTCGTGCTGCTGCTGTTCAATGCGCCTTCCACTGCAGTGAAAAAGCTTGAGGACTTTTACAAGGTATACGACCCTGTGTTCAAGTACATGGTCGTGAGGCTCGAGAAAAAACAGAAGGAGGCGGTGCTGAAGTCCCTCGCCGATGCCGCTGCCGCCACCGCTGCCGCCACCGCTGCCGCCACCGAGGCCGCCACCGAGGCCGCCACCGAGGCCGCCACCGAGGCCGCCACCACCGATGCCGATGCCGCCACAGCTACCGATGCCGAGGCCGCCTCCACCGCCACCGATGCCGCCTCCACCGCTGCCGCTACCGCCACAGAGGCGGAAGAAGGAGAGGAGTCCGAAAGTGTTTAACAAGGTAATACTTATAGGCAACCTGACGAAGGACCCCGAACTGAGGTACACGCCCTCGGGCACCCCGGTGACCACGCTGAGGATTGCGGTGACCTCGAAGTTCAAGCAGGGGGATGAGTTTCGTGAAGAAACACTGTTTATCGACGTGGTAGTGTTCGGGAGGCAGGCCGAGACCTGCAGCCAGTACCTCTCGAAGGGCAGGCCCGTTCTCGCCGAGGGCAGGCTCCAGGAAAGGCGCTGGGAGACCGACGGGCAGCAGCGGAGCAAGACGGAGGTAGTTGCCCAGAACGTAAGGTTCCTCGGCAAAAAGGGAGACACCGCCGACGCCCCGCCGCAGGAGCCCTCCGGCCCACCGCAGGAGCCCTCCGGCCCACCGCCGGAGGAGACTACGGACGTTGAACCATTTTAGGAGGTTAATGGATTGATATCACGAGGAGGCAAGCCGCAGCACAGAAGGTATACACAACGGAGGAAGTTCTGCCGTTTCTGCTCGGAGAAGGTAGCGTTCATCGACTACAAGGACATCAGGGCCCTCCGCAGCTACATCACCGACAGGGGCAAGATACTGCCGCGCAGGATGACGGGCGTGTGCGCCGTCCACCAGCGGGAGCTTACGACCTCGATAAAACGCGCCAGAAACATATCCCTTCTTTCTTTCCTGGAAAAATAGGATGCGCATACCGAAGTCCTGGATCCCGGTCATCTCCAAAAGGATCGTCGACACTCTCTTTAGCGAGGAGCTTATCGTGCCCGACGTGGACCGCGGGAAACTGGCCGGTGAGATAGAGTTACTTATTACCGGGGAGCTTTCGGTAGAGGACAGGATCAACGACGAGGTCCGGGAGATTTTAAAGGAGTTCGAGCCCGAGATAGAGCGCGGCAGGCTCGACTTCAGGAGGCTCTTCGACATGACGAAGCAGAAGCTTATCAGGGAGCGAAACATCATAGTATGAAACTTTCCGACGACAAGATAACCCACATGACCCACGTCATCCTCAAGGCCCTCCTGGACAAGGGCATTATCGACATCACCGAGGAAGAAGGCACGGTGCGCCGCGCCATGAAGCGCGCCATCGTGGCCGAGCTCCAGATAGGCGATGACATGGACGAGGCCGTCCGGAAAAAGATAGACTCGCTCTCAAAGCACGTGACGGAGGGGAGCCCCGAGTGGGAAGTGCTCTACAAGAAGTACTACCGCGAAGAGGAAGTCAAAAAGGGCCTCGCGGATTAGCGATTCTTAAAATCCCTTCTTTTGTTTCTGCAGTTTCCTGAGTGATGTTTCATGATATTGTCATTCCTGCCTCTAAAGGGTCTTTAATTTGCCCCCATTGAAAATCTATTCGTTGCGGGGCGGAGCCCCAGCCGTATCTGTTATCATTATCCATGGACGGCTATTTCGTCTCCGAGGTCTCCGAAGAGGAGATAAAGCGCGAGAAGGAAAAGGCGCGAAAACTCCGCCAGTCGCAGTGGTGGAAGCGCAAGCGCTCGGACGGGGTGTGCCATTTCTGCGAGCGAAAGTTCCCGCCAAAGGAGCTTACGATGGAGCACATAGTCCCGCTTGTCAGAGGCGGAAAGTCCACGAAGGGCAACCTGGTGCCCGCCTGCAAGGAATGTAACAGCAGGAAGAAATACCTGTTGCCTGTGGAGTGGGAGGAGTATTTAAAGAAGCTTAAGGAGCAGTGACCCGCCCTACTCCGCGGCCACTACTATTTCTTCGGGAAGCAGCCCAATCAGTTTCTTGAAAGCGCGCTCAAGGGCGCCCGCGTCCCTGGACTCAAGGGTGAGGATTACCTTGTATCCCTTCTCGCTCATCTTGGGGTATGAGCCGACCATCACCTCGGGGAATTCCGAGACCACTACGTCGAGGTGGTGGGCCACGAAGCATTCCTCCTCGTTGAGGAAGACCTTCCTAAGGTGGTAGGGCTCCGCGCGGAAGCGCTCCTTTATCTGGCGGAATTTCTTCCTCAGCAGTTCGGGCACGCCGGGCAGGATGTAGACGTTTTTGACGACCACCGGGGGGAACGCCCCCTCGACCTCGAGGATCTCGGCGCCTTCGGGAAGCTCGGCCATCTTCCTTACGGCCTCGTTGAGACGGCCCCCGCAGCGTTTTTCCAGATAATTAAGTATCTCCTGCGAGGTAGTGGTCCCGAGGCCGAAGGCCTTTGTTATGCCCTCCATGGTCACGTCGTCGTGGGTGGGGCCCACGCCGCCGGAGGTAAAGACGTAGTCGAAGCCCTCGGAGAATTCCTTGACAGTGCTAGCCACCATGTCCACCTCGTCGGGAATCACGTATACGCGCCTGACGTCGACCCCGAGGACCCTGAGCTCCGAGGCGAGGAAGTGGGAGTTGGTGTCGTGGACCTTGCCCGAGAGTATCTCATCGCCGACAATGATTATCCCAGCCGTGGTGGACATGGCCTATTATAATAAATCGGAAGGGATAAATCTTCCCCTACCACCACTCTACCGCCCTCACTTCTGCCCGGAATTTGTCCAGTCTCCGGATGGCCTCGATGAGGAACTTTTTTCCATCGTACAGCGGGGCGTCGATTTCAATAGTGTCGCCGGGCTCAAGGCCGAAGTGCTCGTAGAATATGGGAAACTCCACCGTAAGGCGCGGGGCCTTGAGCTGGGTGAGCATGTGCGAGAGCACGTCCGCAGCCATGGAAGCGTCCCTTATGAGGTCGAAGTCCAGGTCACCTGGATAGAGGCCGTATTTGGATTGCGAGGCGGAATCGCTACACTTCGCAGTTGCGTCCCATTCGGAGTCCATGCCCAGCCGAGAGTAATTTCTCCTGAAGCGCGCCGTGAGGTCGTTTGAAAGCTTGTCCACCGGGGTTTTTGAAAATTTGAACTTTGAAAACTCCCCGGCAAGATCCCCCCGGGATATTTTGTTGACTGCGGACGGCGCGGCATCCGGAAGGTAATCCAAATGCCATTTGCCCGCCTTGTATATAATCATGGAGCGGCACTCCCGCGCCATGCGCCTCAGAAACTCCGAGGGTTTTATCCGGCTGCCTATCCTGAATGCGAATTTATAGCCATCGGCGGAAAAGTTGCTTCCGGCGTCAGTGAAGGATGTATTGTCGATGTCCGCAAGCGAAAAGCCCATCTGTTTCACAAGGAAATTTTTAATCGCATAATCGGGGCGTTCGATAAGCGAGCCCGTGCCGCCGTAGTTGCCGTCGGGGTCCTTGTGGCCCGAGACCACGGCGTGGAAGCGCTCCACCGTGTGCGTGGCGTACACCCCGCCGGAGCGGTAGGCGGCGCCCGACTTGCTCGTGTCGGCGGTGTACACGACCTCCTTTTTTACCTCGTAAATGGATATGGAATTAAAATTGGGCCATGCGTCGCTGTTATAAAACCCGATAGAATCTCCCCAATTGCCGCCCGTTTTCTGAAAACGAACCCATGCCGCCTGGCTTAAATTTACAGACGAAGGGGACCAGCCGGGGGCACTTATTTTGCCTAAAACCTTGGCATAAACGTACTGCGTTTCAACCGTGCCGTAACTCGTGGACGGGAAAAGAAGTATCATACCGGGAGCATACACCCCTCCATTATCCTGGCAAAGAGCTAAACTATTTTCATCTCCATCATATGCGTTTCCCGGGTTAGTAACGGTTCCCTGCAGGCCGCTGTGCCCGTTGGGATATGTCTCCCTATTAGACCCTCCGATCGTTATGCTGATGTTGTCGGTCACGCCTACGGCGTCCTCTATGGCCTTGACCTTTATCTGCTCGGTGGCTCTTAAAAAGTGCTTGCCGCCCTCGAACACCGCCGAAACGCCGCTTGTTACGCGCCAGAGGCGCCCCTTTATCTCGGCGAAGATGTCCCCCACGCTGTGAAGCTCGTGGGCCGCAAGGAGGCTGTCGTAATATGTCATGTCCTGCCACACGTCCGCCCCGGCGCGGTGCGCGGTGGCCGTGGTGCCGCCTATGCCGCGCGTTACGCCCGTGAGCACGTTAGCGGATATTCCCGTATAGCTTATCTTTTCGTCGTCTATCACGACGGTGCCGGAGGACTCGATGCGCGAGGAGTCCGATAGCTCGATACCCGTGGTCTGCGAGGCGTTTATCTGGGCCACGAGCGTCGTCCTGCCGCCCCAGTTTACGCGGAGGGCCGGCACGAGGACGTCGTTGCCATAGATTATGGGCTCGACCTCGCCCAGGTCCTCGTAGGCGTTGGGATAAGAGACTGTGTCTATGACATCCTGCTTCCACTTGCGGTCACTTGAAGCCTCCATGGGAGATAGCCCGCAGATGAAGCCCATGCGGTCTATGTCGTGGGGCTCATCGAGCGCCCCCTTGAATATCACGACGGCCGAGGATATGTCGTCGCCGTCGAGGTAGCACTCCTTGACCGTTACCGTGGCCCCCTCAAAGGGGTAAGTGTCGCCGAGTTCGATGAGGTGGTCGTAGGAGCGGTATCTGTCGTTTTTGAATTTGAGGCTCATGTCGCCCTCGGGTGTGCCCGTTTCCCCGGCGAGGCTTAAAACGTCCTGGATGTAATTCTCGTAGCGCTGGCCTGTCACCACGATATTCCTGTCCGAGATATAGAGCGTGGGGCCGGAGTTTTTAAGCTCGACCTCCACGAGGTAGACGGGCTCCGCACTGGGCCGGTCCCTGAGCTGCGTGGCGGTGAGGGGGATGACGACCTTTGGGGCCGGGATAGAGATAGCCACGCTCTGTACGGCCGGTCTCACCACCTGGTGTATATTGACCGTGGGCGCCGGGATAGAGACAGCCACCGACTGTACGCTCGGCGTCAGCTTGATTCCGGTCTTCACCGTGGGCGCCGGGGTAGAGACAGCTATCGACTGTACGGAAGGGGTAATCGTCGTGGTCCCGGAGACGGACGGGGTGGGGATTGATATCGTCACGACCTGTACGGAAGGGAAAACCTTGATTCGGGTCTTGACCGTGGGCGCTGGGGTAGAGACAGCTATCGGCTGTACGGAAGGGGTCAGCTTGATTCCGGTCTTGACTGCGATGGCCGGGATGCTGAGCGCAACAGGCTGGGCGGCGGGCGCCACTACTATGTACGCAATTTCGTCAAACCCGATATCCCAGCTTCCGGAGCGGATATGTCCGTCTATGTCGTCGTCGAAGGCAAAGATTGCATCGCTGCTTAAGTCAGTTCCGTTGTCTAAGCAAACGGTATCCGATTGGTCTAAATGGAAGTCGTCATTGGCGGAGTCTACATACGCAGGGGAGGCATCTTCGGAGGTGCATGTCTGTTTCGTCGCCCACGAACCGTTCCAATCCATATATGAGTTTCCAGAAGCACAGCAATTTTTGGCATGGCCAGTCCCTGTGTTCTTCCAAAACCCGGTATTGTTATTAGTCGAGGTGCAGTTATAGAGATATGATATCCCCCCGCCGACAACAAAGCCGGCATTGTCGACGTTGTGACACAAGCAATTTATCACATATCCTGTAGCGGCTGCTAACCAGAAGCCATACGCTCCTCCGGCGCCGCTATTGCTTGAGTCCACAGCCATCACACCCACAAGCGTATTTCCTGTGTTTCTTGTTACAAAACAGGTGAACCCGCTCCCCGAATTGATTGTTAACTTAGCTGCAACATCCTGAACCTGAGCATAATTTTCCGACAAGTCGAACACATCATCCGCAGAAGTGCTAAAGAAGCGGACCCCTGCAGTCGGAGTCCCATCATGACCTTGCCCGCTCGCGGGTCGGATTATTCTGAAATAAGACGAGTTGGTAGTGGCTCCGCTCAACAAGATTTTGTCGTCGTAACTTGAGGAATCGGCAT
>DAOUWH010000109.1 GCA_030667205.1 Nitrospirota bacterium | reverse complement strand
TAGCACAAAGTTCCATAAGTTAAGTAATGTTAACAAATGGAAGGGGGGGTAAACTTTGAGTCTTGAAAAAAGAAACACAGTTTGGGCGTATATAATAATGGGCGCCCTGATCCTCATCAGCCTCGTATATTACAATGCGAACCAGTACTGGATGTACCTTGTTGCGTACATATGGTTCGGTGCCGCCTATGGCATGATGTTGCAGTACGGGCGGTTCTGTTTCGCATCCGCGTCGAGGGACCTTTTTGCCGCGGGTGTCCCGCGAATGGCTGTGGGAATACTGATTGCGCTTGTGTTCTTCAGCGTTATTCAGGCCATCCTGGCCGCGACGAACATGAGCACGTTCCACCCGGCGCCATTCGGCATCCACATGCTGATTTCCGGGTCGATTTTCGGCGTGGGTATGGTGCTTGCCGGGGGCTGTGCTTCGGGGTCTCTGTACAAGGTAGGCGAGGGTAACGGAACTTCTCTCATGGCGGTTATCTTCGGGCTCTGCCTCGGCCAGGCGATATTCGTGGACTTGGGCGGGCCGTTCAAGAAGCTCCTGCCGCAGACGTGGATAGACAACGCGCTCGGGATGAAGGCAATGGTAGCCCAAAGGGGCCTTGACATGCCCATAAACTCGTGGTTCGACTACTACCTCGTGGGTTACGTCTGGAAGCAGCCGACATACACGATAGCCAAGCTCATCGCCGACAACCCCAGGCACCCGACCACGGCTGATTTCTTCATCGGCAACTCCCTCATTAACTCCATCATACCCGCGATAGTGCTGATGGCGTTAATCTACTTTTTCTACCCGAGAAAAGGGTATATCAACAAGCTGAAGAAGGAAAAGGGCAGCACCGGCATCGGCGACGAGGTCGGGGGCATCTGGAAGATGATAACGGCCTCCAAGAGGACGTCCATAATGGGCGTGCTCGTTGGCATCACGGCCGGTCTCCACATCCTCACGATAGCCGGCATGCAGAACAGGTTCGCGGTCAAGAGCAAGAACTTCGGGGAACTCCTTGTCAGGATGGGGTATACCGACGACGTTACGCCCAAGCATACGGTCTTTGACCCCGGCTACTGGTACATCACGAGCCAGGAAGGCCAGGTCGGGGCGTGGATACTCGAGAAGTTTGGCTGGAACATGCACGACAATATGTTCTTCGGGTGGGTCAACGGAATACCCGAGCTCTGGCGCAACCCGGCCCTGTGGATGTCGATTGGCATCATATTCGGCGCCATGATAATGGCCCTTCTGCATAAGGAGTTTAAGTTCAAATGGCCCTCAGGAGAGCTCTGGGTGTGGGGCATTTCTGGCGGCCTCCTTATGGGTATGGGCTCGCGGCCTTCACTGGGCTGCAATATCGGAGGGTTCTTCATCAGGGCCTCGGGCGGCGACCCCAACGGATGGGTCTACGGCACCGGCATGGTTATCGGCGCGTTCATCGGCGTTAAGTTCTTCAACTGGTGGACCGAACGCCAGATGGCAAAAGAAATGGCGGGTCTCGATTTTTGATATTTGAATAAAAAAACAAATATGGAGGTATTGTGACATGGCAGTAAAATTCGAGAAAAAGGACGACACCACCTACGCACTTGATGTGTGCGGGTATGTCTGCCCCCATCCTCAGATCTACGCGAAAAAATCCCTCGAGAAGATAAATTCCGGTGATGTGCTTGAGGTGAGTTTCGACAACCCTTCCTCGGGCGAGACCATTGCGCAGATGTGCGAGTCCATCGGGCATGAGGTTACGGACAAGAGGCAGGACGGTGCCGTATTCATATACACGATTAAGAAGGGATAGTAGTCTGTCCCTTACGACATAGGAGGCTGTTTGAATGAACACAGCGAAGGTTGTGATAATTTGCATGCTCGTAGCGGCCCTGGGGTTTGTGATCGTGTATAGCCAGCAGGGTGGAGAAAAGAAGAAACCAAAGGCCGCTGTTGAAGCAGGCTATGGCGAGTCAGGTGGCTACGGCGATGAGTCTGGCGGCTACGGCGATGAATCCGGCGGCTACGGCGATGAGTCTGGCGGCTACGGCGAGTCTGGCGGCTACGGCGATGAGTCAGGCGGCTACGGCGAGTCAGGCGGCTATGGCGAGTCTGGCGGCTATGGCGAGTCAGGCGGCTACGGCGAATCCGGCGGCTACGGCGAATCCGGCGGCTACGGTGAGTCCGGCGGCTACGGCCTTTAGGCATCAGACCTTAGCCTGATTGCCGTTGACGATACAAAGCAGAGGTGCCGGTACTATCCGGTGAGATAACCGGGCCGGGCACTTAATATCAGGATTAAAGATTCGGGGTTTTGGAGGGTTCTTAAGAATCCTTCAAAACCCCGAAATTCGTTGTAATTAATGGATGTTACAGTCGGCGCGGTCCTCGTGCCGATGATATCCATATCTTTACTTGCAAGTCCCCTAACCTTGTGCAATAATGAGCTTAAGGTAAGGTATTGACTAATAATTTTAGAGGAGGGGATATATGGCGAGAAATCGCTGGGTTCTGATGGTGGTGATTTTCGGGAAGAAGGGTAAGTGCATCTAAAGAAGAGGGAGGAGGCTTGCAATGAGGAAAATTTTAATCGCTGTTGACGACACCAAGGGCTCAAAGGATGCCGTTACGGTATGCGCGGATGTGTGCAAATTAATGGCGGATGACGTGGTGCTCGTCTACGTAGAGAAGTTCGAAGGCAGGTCCCTGATGGACGAGTCTCTTGGCGTTGCCGAGATGACTACGCTCAGGGAGGTGCTGGAAGGGACCGAGTACAAAGAGAAACTGGATGCCAAGGCAAAAGCCATCCTTGATTTCTACAAGAAGGCTCTTGAGGAAAGCGGGGTCAAATCGGTGAATGGTGTCGTTAGGTATGGCCACCCTGCCGAGGAAATTATAAACGCGGCAAAGGAAGAAGGGGTTGACATGATAATTGTCGGCTCCAGAGGAAAGAGGACAAGCAATCTCTTTATGGGGAGCGTCAGCAGAGAGGTCGCCAATCATGCTGAAGTCCCGGTGTTGCTGGTAAAATGAACGCACTAAGGTCGTAGCGGGACTGATTTACTGGGATTGTTAAGGGGCGTTAACATCGCCCCTTAACAATCCCAGGGTTCGTTCGGCAAAATATATCGCGGCCCTGCCCGGTCTGCCGGGTGTCGGTGTTTTGTCCTGACTTGCAAGTTCTCCGACCATGTGTATAATAGTAACAGGCATGGGACCTCGATAAAAATAATAAGGAGGGAATACTGATGAAAAAGATGTTTGTGGTGCTGATGGTGGTAATTATCGCTTCTTTACTTATGATGGGACTGGGCGGGTGTAAGAAAAGTGAGCAAGCCCAGGAAGAGGCCGGTGGCTACGGCGAAGAGGCCGGTGGCTACGGCGAAGAGGCCGGTGGCTACGGCGAAGAGGCCGGTGGTTACGGCGAAGAGGCCGGTGGCTACGGCGAACCAACCGGTGGCTACGGCGAATAGCGTTATTCTTTAAAATCCATTTTTCGGGGCCGCAAAAAAGGGCATTGCCTTTTTTTTGCGGCCCCTGATGTTTCCAAATTGTTAAAATATACAATATGAACACGGCTTCGGAAAATAAAGGACAATCTGCCGAAGGCCGCACGGAGGCGGCGATAATACTGGGCGGCGGCCTTGCTGGGCTTGCCGCCGGATACCGTCTCACGAAGGCCGGGCTGAAGGCCAGCGTCTTTGAGGCCGGCCCTGAGGTGGGCGGCCTTTCGAGGACCGTCAGGACCGGCGATTTCCTCTTTGACCTCGGCGGCCACAGGTTCTTCACTACCGACAAAGAGGTGGATGCCCTCGTAAGGGCCTTGATGGGCGAGGAGCTTATAGAGGTCTCCCGCTCAAGCCAGATCTTTTTAAGAGAAAAATTCTTCGACTACCCCCTTAAACCCCTGAACGCCGTAAGCGGTCTGGGCATCCCTACAGTGGCAAGGATAATCGCCGACTACTCGATAGAGAGGCTTAAGGCCCTTGTGGTAAACGGCCGTTGCGTCTCCATGGAGGACTGGGTCGTTAAGCACTTCGGCCGCACGATGTTCAACATCTACTTCAAACAGTACAGCGAGAAGGTCTGGGGGCTCGGCTGCGACAGGATAAGCGAAAAGTGGGTGGCAAAGCGCATACAGGGGCTTTCGCTGTGGAAAGCTTTAAAGAACGCATTCTTTAAATTCAGCGGGCGGGAGATCCCCACGCTTGTGGATACCTTCGTATACCCGCGCCTGGGAATAGGCAGGATATCCGACAGGCTTAGGGAAGAGATAGAAAGGCACAACACGGTGCATACCTCCACCGGCGTGGTAGGGATAAGCCGGGACGGATTTAAAATAGAAAGCATAACCGTCAGGAACTCCGAGGGCGAGGAACGCATCGGGGCCGGGGAGCTGATATCCACAATACCGGCGACCTCGCTTGTGAAGATGATGGAGCCCGCCCCCCCGCCCGACGTCATGGAGGCGGCCTTAAAACTTCGGTTCAGGGATTTGCTGCTCGTTGCCGTGATGGTCGGGCGCGAGAGGGTCACCGACCAGACCTGGGTATACATCCCCGAGAAAAAGATACCCTTCGGCAGAATTCACGAGCCGAAGAACTGGTCCGTGGACATGGCCCCCGCGGACAAGACACTCCTCGTTATAGAGTATTTTTGCTTCAAGGGCGACTCTACATGGACCGCCCCCGCCGAGGAGCTTTCAAGGGTAACCTGTGACGGCCTTGAGAAATTAGGCTTTATCCGCCCCGGCGAGGTCATCGGCACCGAGATCGTGAGGGTGCCCGGCGCCTATCCGCTCTTTGAGGTCGGCTTCGAGGACAACTGCAAAAAGGTATACGACTGGCTCGGTGGGTTTAAAAACCTCCAGGTCGCAGGCAGGGCGGGCACTTTCCAGTACCAAAACATGGACCATGCCATTGCCTCGGGCTTCGAGGCCGTGGAGAGCTTGATCAAAAAGAGGCCCGGCGCATGAAATGCGCCCTCGTAGTGCCCGCCTGGGTGCCCGAGGAGATCTTCTCCTCAAAAACCGCGGGCTCGCAGATAAACTACTGGCAGCCCCTTGGCACCCTGTACGTGGCCTCAAGCCTCATCGAGGCCGGACATGAGGTCAGGTTCATAAATGGCGCCTTTCTCACTCACAGGGACATCATGAGCGAGCTTAAGGCGTTCGCTCCCGATGTCGTGGGCCTTTACTCCACCACCTTTGGCTGGGACAAGGCCGAGCGCACGGCGGAGGAGATTAAAAAACTCCTTGGCGGGATATCCATATTCGCCGGAGGCCCGTATCCCATAGCCATGAAAGGCCGCTGCCTCGAAGAGGGAGCCCCTGCCATAGACGCCGTGGTAACGGGCGAGGGCGAGCTGACGGCGGTTGAACTTCTCGAAAGGATTCAGGGCGATAAAGACCTCCGTGGTGTCCCGGGCGTGGCCTTCAGGGAAAACGGCAGGGTCGTTGAAAACGGCCCGAGGCCGCTTATCGAAGACTTCGACAGCATCCCCTTCCCGGCAAGGGAACTTTTAGGCGACGCCATGAGCTACGTGCCCCCGCCTGCCACCTACCGCAGAAGGCCCGTTGCCGTGATGATAACCTCCCGAGGATGCAACCGGCGCTGCATCTTCTGTTTCCAGATAGACAAAACCCGCAAAAGCGGCATCCGCTACCGGAGCGTCGAAAATGTTCTTGCCGAGATAGAGCACATAATAGGGCAGGGCTACAGGGAGATAAAATTCATAGACGACACCCTCGCGGCGGACTACGACCGCGCGATGGCCATCGTAAAGGAAATAAAGCGCAGGGGGCTCGACTTCACGTGGTTTGCCTCTGCCTGCGTGAACCAGGTAGACAAGCCCCTGCTTCAGGCCTTTAAGGACGCAGGGTGCTGGGCCATTCTCTTTGGCGCCGAAAGCGGCGTTCAGAAAAATCTAAATACCATAAGAAAAGGCATCACCCTTGAACAGACACGCAAGGCGGTGAAGGCAGCCAAGGAGGTTGGCCTCATGGTGCTTACGCCGTTTCTTTTTGGCCTCCCCGGCGAGACCTTTGAAGAGGGGCTTGAAACTATCGATTTCGCCTGCGAGCTCGACCCCGACGTGGCGAACTTCC
>DAOUWH010000169.1 GCA_030667205.1 Nitrospirota bacterium | reverse complement strand
GACCGGGCCCCGTCCACGGCCTCCTCTTTCGGGAACCGGGCGTATTTACAGTGCAGGTCGCAAAAAAGCGTCATTCAAAAAAATCTCCTCTCAGAAATCGGGGAACATCTTTAAGGACATGCTTGTGACCCCTTCGAGCGTTGTCTGGGCCAGGAGTATGCCGCCGTCGATATACTGGAGCTCAAAGCTCTTAAACCCCCTCGATGCAAGGCCCTTGGCATCCGAAGGGCATCCACCCTCGCACCCGGATATGCCCCTGACGAGCTTCGGGATCAGCCCCTCAATGTCCACCTCCTCGATATTGACTTCCTTTGAGTCGGCAAATTTTTTGATCTGCCCGCAGATGCCGTCGAGGTCCAATTGGAAGGGCTTGGGAATTTCTACGGTTATGCTGTCCTTGTCGATGCTTACATCAAGTACCATGAGAAAATTTTAACACAGGCAAATGAGATATATCAAAACGGCAATATCAACGGCAGGGTTGCTTCTCATGGATACTTTCAACGTCTTCCTAAAACTCCCCGCCCTGCCCTTCTGAATCCTCGTCCTCGTCGCCTTGAAGTTCATAGACTTCCTCGGGGGCGGACTTAAGCGTGGCGTCTCTTTCTTTCAGCTCCCTGTATATGAAGGGCTTTGTCACGGAGGGCACCCTGGGGTCGTCGTACAGGTCCTGCAGGTCAGAGACCTTCATGCCCTCGATGAACTTTTCAACCTGCTTCATCGGAGTATAG
Source organism: Nitrospirota bacterium (assembly GCA_030667205.1). Lineage (GTDB taxonomy): Bacteria > Nitrospirota > Thermodesulfovibrionia > Thermodesulfovibrionales > JdFR-86 > DAOUWH01. The sequence continues at coordinate 3,497 of DAOUWH010000169.1, read as the reverse complement.
GCGTTACGGAGGAGGGCATATTTAATCGAGTACCTAAGCGACCACTTCGGGTGCTCCGCGATGGATTTAATTAAACCGGGCTTCGTCCGCGGCAGGAGCACCAGGGGCCGGATGTGCTCCTCGGTGAGTATCGGGCTTTCGAGGCAGGCGTCGATGACCTGCTGGTCGCTGCGCTCCATGAGCGTTATGACAAGGTCCGCGCACGCCCTCTTGGCAATCGCTATCTTCACGCCCTCGGGCAGCGCGGGCACCTTCTCCGTGATAACAAGCTCCACCTTCTGCCTGAATATCGAGGGGATGCGCCTGTTTCTCGTAAGGTCAGCAAGGTCAAAAATGCGGAGATATTTTATAAGCGACAGTGCTACCCTCTGCGGAGTTTTCGGGTTCTTGGCAATGGCGAGCTTTACCCTGTAGACCTCCCTGAAGCGGACGTCGCCGGCGAGAAAGCCAAGGGTCTCGGCGGTGGTGTTCTTGTTCTTCGCGATATACAGGGCCATGTCGTCGGTAAGGTGGCGGTTGAGGCTGGCGTTTTCGAGGGCATCGGGGTGCTGGGTCTTGATGGCCAGCCAGAGTTCGTCGCCTTCGGCGCTCTGCGCGGCCTTGATCCTGTCAGGCACGGTGGACATGGTACATTTTACCCCGTAGAACTTAATGAGTGCTTAAAAACTCCTTTAAGCCCCATTGAAAATCTCAGCGGAGCGAAGGAGAACGCTGGGTTAAAAACTAATGCGTGTCTGAGGGAGGAACGACCGAGTTTGAATTAGTTTACCGGAGGCCGACCGAGCGGAGCGCCCGGAGGGCCACTGGCCCATTTTATGACAACGTAACCAATTCGAGTATAAAGGGGCCGTGCCCCCGGGCGCTGGGGCGAAGCCCCTGTGTATATTACATATCCCCTTTTAAAATCCTCTTCAGGGGGAGGACCTTTAAACCCTCGTGCTCGAAGTGTTCGAAGAACTCAGGGGAGATATCGGAGTCCGTCTCGGGCTCCAGAAGCTCTATCTCCATGGAGTAGCCGTTGAAGAGGTCGAGCATCGCAAGGTGGGGAACATTGCCCGCGAACCCCGCAAACCGCATCCTTAAAAAACCCTCCCCCTCCCTGTACAGGGTTATGCCAGTATTAAGGAGCGTGCGGCGGTCGAAGGTATATGCGGCGTGGAGTTTTACATCACCGTCTCCGGGCTTGCGGGCGTAGAGGATGTAGCGCTTGCCGTCGTCCTCCATGCTGTAGAGAAGTTTTTCGGGCTCTGGAAGCGGGGCCCTTCCCTCGTAGAGATAATTCCTCTGCGGAAGTAGTATCTGGAGGATACCCCCGGAATGTACGGCATCGACCCCCGTGGTGCCCAGAGGGCCGTAGACCCTGAGCCTCACCGAGCCCGGCCGCTCATATACGAGGGCGCCCTGGTAGCGGCCAAGCCTCTTCCTGCCCCGCATGGCTTTAACCTTCACCTCCGAGCGCAGGGTGCGGAATTTCTTGAACACGTGGGAATCCTTTAATACTTCAATGGTAACAGGCCCCTCGTAAGGCTCGACCTCGCCGGGGTGCAACAGGAGGCCCGGCCTCTTGGCGCAGGACAACAACGCGAGGCACAGGCATAGAAGGAAAAGTTTTCTAACGTCCGGCAGGCGGCTCACTCAAACCGTCTTTCAATTATCGAGGTCCCGGGCGGTGGATGGAACTCGAGCATCCTGTCGCTGAAAGATGCGTTGATCTTTGGCTCTTCGAACGTGATGACCGCCGAGGCCCCGGTATCATCGTTTACGGTCACCTCCGATGGGAAGGCCTTGCCCTCGGGGAACACCATTGTCATCGACTCAAAGGGCATGTCTTTCTTCGGCTTAAGCAAGAGGTTAATGGCCCCGCCGTCGCGGCTGGCCCTGATATCGTAGTCCCTTAAAAGCTCCTCGACGTCAAAGGCCAGCGGCCCCATGAACCCCTGCTGTCCCCTTAGCTTTTCGGCCTCGTCCATCTCCGGCGAGTATATGTACAGCACCGTGCCGTCGTATATCACGAGCACGTCCTCGTACTCCCACCTTACGCCCACGCCGGGCTTGAAATAAAAGTCCCCGGCGCTCCTGATGGGGCGCGCGAGCATCGGGTCGTACTTTTCCTGAACAAAGGCGGCGTGTACGGACTTAAGGGACTTCTGTTTCTCGATAAGCTCCTCAAGAGGCCCCTCCCCGGAGGCTGGGGCCGCCTGCGCCTGGGCAAGCAGGAGCGCCGCCAGTGCGAGGAGGCATAACCCGTTGTTTTTTAATAGCCTTTTGATGCCGGAGGACATGCTTAACTTTAGCATATTTTCCCGCGAGCGGGCAATTCTCTTTCAACTTCAAAGGTCAGAGTTCAGGAGGGGTGAGGCATTGAACTCGACCCTGATGACGCTTGTAATGCATTATCTGAAAAACAGCCAGGAAGGAATTGATGTATATTATATCAGAGGTCTTGCAGACAGGCATCGGCGCAACCGAGACGGTGCCGGAAGCAATTTCTGAAACCATGGAAAGTTGAATGGAGGAAATATGGACAAACTAACGGAGAAGGAACTGTTTGATAAACTGAATAACTGGAGACTTGTCTTTTCCGGGCTGGAGCGGGAACTTGAGCAGATACCAGCGGAGACCGAAAGCGAATTTCTCTCATTAGGTTCGCTCCTCCACAGCAGTTATGAACGGACTTGGATAATTGCCGATTTGTTCTCCTCGGCGTCCATGCTGTTGTCGGGCCATGAAATGGCCGGAGTAATCGAAGAAATACGCAGCATCCTCGAAAAGATGGACAACCATGCGAAGGAATCGGAGGGCAGGTCGCAGAAGCGTATCGAGAGCTTCCACACGGTCTTGAATACCATCGAAAACATCAAGAATGAACTCGCGAAGTTCAGGAAAATATCAAAAGACCTTCGCGTTCTCGGCACAGTCGCGAATGTCTACAACACTTCAATAATGCAGGGCAGCCAGGGCGCCAGTGATTTTTCGCTCCTCATCAAGGACATCACTAAACTTTCCAATGTCATACTTTCCAAGTCAATGGCTGTAAAGACCGGCATAACCGGGATAGACAAGAAAATCGGTTATGCCGTCAACAGAATGATGAGTTTCAAGGAGCGGCAGTATAGCGAAATGGGATCGGTGCTCCTCTATATAAAATCAACCCTTGCTACCCTTACAAAAAAATATTCGTCGGCCACGGAAAAATTCGGCCAAACCTCGGAATGGTCGCAGGAGATATCGAAAAACATCGAAAAAGTCGTATTGTCCATGCAGTACCATGACATCACGGTTCAGAAGTTCGAGCGGGCAGAGAAATCCTTTGGCGAAGTAAGCTCTAAGATAAGCGGGATGACCGGCGAGCAGGACGCAAGAGGGATCATAAAGGAACTGGCAGGCTTCTGCCAGAGCCAGTTAGATAACATATGTACAGCCAGGGACGAGCTTTCGGGCGCCGTTACAAGCATCGTGGGGAACATGAATGAGATCTCGCGCAATGCCGTCGCCCT
>DAOUWH010000120.1 GCA_030667205.1 Nitrospirota bacterium | reverse complement strand
TGAAAAAATAGAGGGATGGTGAAGCGGGCCAGACGACGATTGAGTATATACTCGTAGTGTTGTTGGCGGCCCTTGTCATTTTCTTCGCGTTGCAGATGTCGGAGATGGCTACCACCGTCGGAGGGGCAGGGGATGTGATAGCAGCCGGGATATTGGAGGCTATAGCAAAACTTCCTTATCAGGTTGGAGGGGTATTGGATGTAAGGATGAACAACAGGTGGCAGACGACGATAGAGTATTTGCTTGTCGCTGTCCTTGTCATACTCGGGATAATATTCGCGTTCAGGGGGGCCGAAATTTGGGACGCAATAAGCGTGGCCGCCGGCAACATTAATACCAGCATGATTGTTGGGGAATAGACAGGCTATGGACACTGGAAAAAATAGATACAACCGGAGGGGAAGAGGCCAGACGGTCATTGAGACTGTCTTAATGCTCATGTTCCTGCTGCTTCTGTTCTTCCTTATCGCGGAGTTTGCGAGGGCGTGGTATCTTAAAAATTCCCTGAACAACGCGGCGCGCGTTGGCGTGAGGGTTGCCGTTGTAACGCCGAACCTGTCTGAGATATCCGAGACGACATGCCCGGGCAGCGGCCCGGTGCTTGACGCGGTCTGTTCCTCCCCCGGCCTTACCGATACAACCGTGGTCACAGTGACCATTGACCCTCCCGCGGCGCCATATGCAAGTTCGGGCGATACCGTAACGGTCAGCCTGAGCGCTGATTTTACGACGTTTGCGGATTACCTACTAGGCCCTTTTGTCCCGGAGGAGGTGTTTTCGGAGGCCTCAATGAGGTATGAGTGAGGTATGAGTGATATAGAGGGATACGTAAATCACGTTGGTACGAATAAAGGAGGGCTATAATGGCAGCTAAACCGAGGGCAGTGATTATCGTAGCCATAGTCGCGGTGGCGATTGCGGTGGTTGCGAGCGTGTCCTTATACAATTACCTGAAGGGGCAGGAAGAAAAAGTTAAGGAGGCTATGGAGGGGGCTGCAGCCACCGAGAAGGTAGTTGTTGCGGACAAGGAAATCCCAATAGGAACCCCTGTAGATTTCGCACAGGTGAAGCTGGCAGACTGGCCCAAGGCCAACGTGCCCCCGGGTGCTTTCTCGTCGGTTGAGGAGGTTGCCGCCAGGGTGGTACTCCAGACGATTTTGCCGGGCGACGTCATTACAGCGCCCAAGCTCAGGCCCACAGAGGGGCCTTCCGGGATTATGACCTACAAGATACCCGAAGGGCACAGGGCGATGACCGTTGCCGTGGACCAGGTCTCCGGCGTGGCAGGCTTTATCACTCCGGGGAGCATGGTCGATGTGGTCATGACCACGACTCCCCCGAAGAAAAAACTGCCAATGAGCAAGATCATATTCCAGAACATCCCGGTACTGGCCACAGGGCAGATAATAGAGACAAAGGAAGGCGAGCCGGTGCTCGTCCCGACCGTGACGCTGGACGTCTCGCCCGATGACGCCGAAAAACTGGCCACTGCCACATCCGAAGGGCGGTTAAGGCTCCTCCTGAGGAGGGCGGGGGATACGGATGTGCTGTTGACCGAGGGGGCGACGATCACCAGGGTCCTCCGCGAGGCCGGCAAACCAATCCTGCCGGTTAAGAAGATTGCAAAAAGGCCAGGGGTGAGAAAACCCGTCACAGTGGCCAAGAGAAAACCCCGCATCGTGAGTCACTCTGTCGAGGTCTGGCGCGACACGGCAAAGACGACGGAGACCTTTAAGGTTAAAAAGGAGGCGAAATGAAAAAGGCACCATATATAGCGGCCCTGATAGTCCTTCTCTTTTCGGCTTCCGCCCTGGCCGCCATACCGATTGAGGTGACGGTCGGGAAGGGGACTATCCTCGACCTGAAAAAGCAGAAGGCCACGAGGGTTTCCCTTACGAACCCGAAAGTTGCGGACATCATACTAATGTCCCCTACCGAGATCCTCCTTAACGGGAACACGGTCGGTACGACAACCCTGATTACCTGGACCAAGGAAGGGAAGCGGACGTTTTTCGACGTCATCGTATTCGGGGACCTTGACGAACTCAGGGCAAAGGTAGAGGCATTGACTCCGGACGATGAGGTGCAGGTCGAGCGCGCTGGCGACACCCTGCTTCTGAAGGGGACATTAAAGAGCGAGGACACCATCGCAAAGGTAGATCTCCTGAGCAAGGCCTATGCCGCCAAGGTCGTTAACTTCCTGAGGGTCACCGAGCCCCAGCAGGTGATGCTTGAGGTGAAGGTGGCCCAGATGGACAGGACAAAGCTCAAGGAGCTCGGCCTGGGCGCCCTTTTTAAGCACGACAATGTGGAGGTCACTGCCCCGGGACTTTTAGCTGCACCGGACGGCAACGTCGGCGGGGGTGCCGGCTTTAATGTGACACCGGGGATAGGGAGCTTCGACATAGGCGCTCTGGTCCCACAGATAGGAGTGGCTCACTTTCCAATCGGAGTGGCCGCAACCCTCAGGGCATTGTCCTCGAAGGGCCTTGCGAAAATTCTTGCAGAGCCCAACCTTGTCGTGAGGAGCGGCGAGAAAGGGGAGTTCCTTGCGGGCTCCAGGATCCCGGTACAGCAGGTTACAGGAGTGGGGGCAGGCGCATCCGTTTCGATAGTCTTTGAGGAGGTGGGAATAAAGTTGAACTTCGAGCCCGTGGTGCTCGATGACGGGACGATAAGGCTCAAGATAGACCCTGCCGAGGTGAGCAATATAACCGGGTTTCTTACCTTCGGGACGATAACGGCACCCCAGATCGATACCAGAACTGTCAGTACGAGCGTGGACTTAAAAGCAGGCGAAAGCCTCGTGCTTGCGGGGCTTCTGTCCGAAGAGATGAAGAAGAACATACAGAAGATACCCATACTCGGGGATATTCCAATTCTGGGGGCGTTTTTCAGAAGCACGAGGGATGAGATGGAGACGAAGGAGCTGGCGTTCTTCATAACCCCGAAACTTGTAAAGCCGATACCCCCGGGTGATAAGCCGGTGCTTCCGGGAGAGGAAGGTCTCACTCCCGAGGAGGAAAGGGAGTTTCAGTGGATTCCTTTAGGGGTGCCGGCGTCGAAGAAGAGTTCGATGGCCGAATAGGTGAGGATGAAGGAGTCGAAACGGCATAGGGGTAGCAGAGGCGTCGCCACGATCCTGGTGGTAGGGGTTGTGGGGGTATTCCTCATCTTTTTCCTCGTGGTCGGTATCGACTTCGCCTACATATACGTTGTGAGGGGCCAGGTGCAGAACGCGGCCGATGCCGCGGCCCTTGCCGGGGCGGCAGTGTTGACCCCGTTGATAGACGACAGCTCATCGGCTTATGACCAGGAGGATGCAAGGGAAGAGGCATGGGCGTTCGCCTGTAAGAATTTTGCGGCTAGTGACCCGGTTTATCTCGTAAGCGGAGCAGGTTCGGAATGTGATGACCTTCCGGTTGATCTGAATGACTCAAATGCCGACGGGGGAGACATAATAGTAGGCCACTGGGATGCCGCCACGGGCTTTACGCGTGCGACCGGGGCCACCGGTCTCCCGATAAACGCCGTCAAGGTCGTGCCAAGGAGAATGCAGGACCATCCGGAGACCGGAGGGCCGGTCAGCCTCTTCTTCGGAAACCTCGTGGACTGGCCCGTGATGGGGGTAAGCAGGGTTGCAATTGCTGCCCGCAAGCCCTTGGATATTGCTGCTACCCCATTGTGTCTCCCTTCATGCGAGACAGTTACACCGCTTACTATAACTCCGCCGAATACAACTCCCGGGGAGAGATTTTTCTTTAGAAAACAGGATGGTGTCCCTAATGTAGGATGGTCTTCATTTCTGGAGAAGAACACATCACAACCGGTTATATCAGCCTATATAAGTGGGGATAAAGTCCCTCCGCCCATATGTAACGAATGCATATTTACAACGGAGGGCCTTGTTAAACCGTCCTTGTGCGCGGTACGGGACCGGATAAAACAAGACGGAGACACTCACAACGTAGGGGGTGTAGATATTTTTGGCTGGAGAGTTATAATTCCGATATTGCCTGCCATACCGTGCCCTACGGCAAAGGGAACAGGATGTATAACTGGAGACCCAGGTTACCAGCCGGGCGACGCTTACGAGGTCGTCGAATTTTCGGAAATTATCATAACTGATGCGGTTCCCACGGGAAATTGCCCTGGTGACCCGGGCCAGTACGCACCAGGTAAGCCGGGAATCGTTTTCGTAGGTACCAAACCGGGAGTTGCATTGGTTAACTCGACAATTAGCTGTTTGGACTGTAATGACCCGGATGCCTTGGGTACGCAAAATAGGGCTGCATTAGTTCGGTGATCAATTGCGTACGATAGAGTGGATCAAGTCGGGCATAACGAATATAAAGGAGACACACGGATAGATGACACCGACTCAGGGGTTTTCGATAGTGGTCATAGACAGCGATGCCGACTCGATAGACCATATCGCCAAATATATCAAGGACCTCGGCAACCACGTCGAGGTCACTGGCGTGGCGACGAATTTCGAGTCGGGCTATGAGCTTATCCACAAGAAGAAGCCCAATGTGGTAATCATGGAGGTGGGCAAGGACATAGACCTTTCGCTGGAGAGGATGAATACGGTCCTTAAGCGGTTCCCTAAGGTCTCAATTTTCGCCACAAGCGAAGATAAATCCTCGGACACCATTCTCAGGGTCATGAGGGCCGGGGCCGACGAATACATCCTGAGGCCGGTCAGCGAGGCCGACCTGGATTCGGCCCTCCAGAAGCACGGCAGGCTCTGGATAACCAAGCCCGTGCCGGAAGAAAAGGTGGGAAGCGTATTCACCCTGTTCAGCCCCAAGGGAGGCGTAGGCGTCACGACCATTGCGATTAACCTCGCAACACAGATACATGCGATTACGAAGAGGTCCACGCTCCTTGTGGACCTCGACCTCAGCGCGGGCGACGCCTCGACTTTTTTTAATCTCAAGCCCACCTATACGATAAGCGACGTGACGGCCAATATGAGACGCCTTGACAGGAGTTTTTTAAAGGGGGTTGTCACGAGGCACGAATCAGGCGTGCATGTCCTGGCCGAGCCCCCGAGGGTGGAGGATGCCACCTCAATTCTCAGTGAAGACATCAGGAAGATTATGAGGCTGCTCAGGACGATGTTCGAATACATCGTAATCGATACCGAGAGCGCCATGGACGACAAGACGATGTCGGCCCTGGAGATGTCGGATTATATCCTGATTGCTTTTGTAATGAGCCTGCCCGGCATAAAGAACATGCAGAGACACCTGAGTTTTCTGGAGGGAAAAGGTTTCGCAAAGGACAAGATAAAGCTCGTGGTCAACAGGTATCTGAAAAAGGGGGATATCAGGCTCGATGAAGCCGAGAAGGCCCTCAAGCATAGCATTTTCTGGACAATTCCGAACGACTATGATGCGGCAATGGCATGCCTGAACAAGGGCCTTCCCCTAAGCATGTGCAACTCGAAGTCGAAGTTGAACGAATCGATAAGGGACCTGGCAGAGTCCATGATAAAACTCAAAAGTAAGGGAGAGTAGAGATGGAAGAGGCTATGTCAAAATCAAAGCTTGACATGTACCAGACGCTCAAGGTCAAGATACACAGGAACCTCCTCGATCGCCTGAACCTTTCAAATATCGACCTCATCGAGACGGACATCTTCCAGAGCGAGATAAGGCATATAGTCGAGGCATTGGTCGCCGAGGAGAAGGTAACTCTCAGTCAGGCAGAGAAGAACAGCCTCGTAACCGACATCCATCACGAGACGTTTGGCCTCGGCCCCCTGGAGGTA
>DAOUWH010000049.1 GCA_030667205.1 Nitrospirota bacterium | reverse complement strand
GTGCCTTCTGCCTCGTGGTCGAGGGCCTTTCCGATATCATGGAGCAGCCCGGCCCGCTTGGCAAGCTTGGAGTTCACGCCGAGCTCATCGGCCATCATTCCTGCCAGGTATGCCACCTCTCTTGAGTGCTGGAGCACGTTCTGGCCGTAAGAGGTCCTGTATTTAAGCCTTCCCAGGATCTTTATTATTTCGATATGGACGCCGGAGAGCCCGAGGTCGAAGACCGCCTTCTCGCCCTCCTCCATGATAGTGGATTCCACTTCCTTTGCGACCTTTCCCACGACCTCCTCTATCCTTGCCGGATGTATTCTTCCGTCGGACATCAGACGCTCCAGCGAGAGCCTTGCTACCTCCCGCCTGACGGGGTCGAAGGCCGAGAGGGTGACCATCTCCGGCGTATCGTCAACGATGAGGTCGACCCCCGTGGCGGCCTCGAGGGCGCGGATATTACGGCCCTCCCTGCCGATTATCCTCCCCTTCATGTCGTCGCTGGGGAGGCTTACCGAGGTGACCGTCGCGTCGGTTATGTAGTCGCTTGCATAGCGCTGCACGGCGCTGCCGATTATCCACTTCGCCTTCTTGTCGGCCGCGAGCTTGGCATCGTCCTCTATGCCCTTGGCGAGTTTTGCCGCCTCGAACCGGCTGTCCTCCTCCACCCTGCGGAATATCTCGTTCTTGGCCTCCTCGGCACTTATGCCCGAGAGCCTCTCAAGCATAGCGGCCTGCTCTGCAACGAGCGAATCGTACTTATTCTCCTTTTCCTGCAACGCCCGCTCACGCGAGCCCTGCTCTCTTTCCCTCTTTTTCAGCTCGTTATCTCTTTTTTCGGCCTGGTCGAGCTTTCTTTCGAGTGATTCGTCCTTGTTCCTGAGCCTCCGCTCAAGCTGGTTCAGTTCCTTTTGCCTCTCTCTCAGCTCCTTATCAGCCTCGGCCTTGGCCTGGTAAACAACGTCCTTTGCCTCAAGGTGGGCCTCACGCTTGATGGCCTCGGCGGCTCTCCCGGCCTCTCTTTCGACGGCCTCGCGCTCTTTCTCCAGCTCGGTCCATTTGGATTTCAGGGAATTCCTGTAAATAAGGCTGAGAGCAACTCCGGAGGCAACCCCAACTGCCACTGCTATCAGAACAAACCCTATCTCGCTCATAAGGCAGTTCCTCCTTACGTTATCGATACAGGGTACAGGACAGAGGTGCGCAGTGAAATGCTACGGCTTTTTTAACTGAATTTTATTGGTATAAAATAGGGTTTTATATAATTTACACCCCGGGGTTTTATGTCCCCTTCGGATAAATCTTCTGAATCTTTCGACTTAGCCCAAAACCCAATAAAATCTAAACCCGCCCTGCCGTTGTGGTGAATAATTAGATCCGCCCCTTTATAGGTGGGTGCCCTGAAAGAGCCTTCAGGCTTCCTTCCCTTTGACAGGAAGATATGCTCACCGGTCTCAATACCCAAGCTCCCTAAAGAACTAATTTGCTGGATCATCATCGTCACCCATCACAAACAGGGCAGGCAAGTCTGTCCAACCCTTGATATATATATAACAGAAACGGCCCTGTAAGCGCAATGTAAAAATGCGTTTTCCCCGGAACCGGCATGGCCGGGCCGCCAAAACATGCGGGCACTTTGGGGGGACCAGCGTTCTTGTCTTAATACCTTAATTATGTTAACCTTTTTGATGCTGAAAAACGACCGCTGGATAACCACTATGGCCTCACGCGGCATGATCGAGCCTTTCAACGAGTCCCTCTGCTCAGAGGGCGTGATTTCCTCCGGTGTGGGCTCCTACGGCTACGACATGAGAATTGCCGATGATTTCAGGATTTTTAAGGGCCGCGAAGGCGGCATACTGGACCCAAAATCGGCAAACCATGAGGATTTCGAGGATTTTAAGGGCGATGTCTGCACCATCCCCCCTAATTCCTTCGCCCTTGGCCGCTCTCTGGAGTACTTCAGGATACCAAGGGACGTGCTCGTGATATGTTTTGGAAAATCCACATATGCTCGCTCGGGCGTGATAGTAAACGTCACGCCCCTGGAGCCGGAATGGGAAGGCCATCTGACCATCGCGGTATGCAACACCGCGCCCCTGCCCGTTAAGATATACGCAAACGAAGGCATCGCCCAGCTCGTATTTCTGGGCGCCGGCGAGCCCTGCGAGACCTCGTACGCCGACAGGGCAGGCAAATACCAGGCCCAGAAAGGGATAACACACTCGAAGACATGACTGTAAAGGAAAAAATAATACTCGCGCTCGACGTAAGCGACGCCGGCTACGCCCTCGAACTGGTTGACCGCTTCAGCGAAAGCATCGCGATATTCAAGGTTGGCCTTGAGCTTTTCACGACCGCGGGTCCCTCCATAGTCACGGACATACAGGACCGAGGCCACAAGGTGTTCCTTGACCTGAAGTTTCACGACATCCCCAATACCGTCACCAGGGCGGCCCTTGCCGCAACGCGCCTCGGGGTCCACATGTTCAACGTCCACACATCGGGCGGCTACGAGGCGATGAAAAGATGCCACGACCAGGTCATGGAACTATGCCTCAAAGAAAACCTCCAGAGGCCCAGGATGCTCGGTGTAACGGTCCTTACGAGCCTGGCGCCCGAGACCCTGAAGAAAGAGTTCGGTATCCAGCACACCCTGAGGACCCACGTAAAGCGTCTCTCCGTGATGGCGCAGGAGGCAGGCCTCGACGGGGTAATCGCATCCGGCCATGAAGTCTCCATGATAAGGAACCGCTGCAGGGCGGGCTTCCTTATCATCACGCCCGGCATAAGGCCCTCGTGGTACCCGCCGGACGACCAGCAAAGGACAATGACCCCAAGGCAGGCCGTCAGGGAGGGGGCTGATTACCTTGTCGTGGGGAGGTCCATACTTGACCAGCCCGACCCGCTCAAGGCCCTGGACCTGATAACCGTAGAGATATTAACCGCGAAGTAGCACCCCGGGCGGACCGAATGATGTATATATTGCTTATATTCCCCCCACCCGTTATATTTGTTATATAATAAACATTGGGGCGGAATGCTATACAGGATAGTAAATAGAATTTGCGGGCTTCTTACTGTAGTTGCACTTCTCTGTCTTATCCCCTCAAGCGCAAAGGCCGAGACCATAGGCCTAATCCTCACGCACGGAATATACGAATACGAGAGGATACACGACTCTCTGGTGTCGTACCTCAAAAAGGAGGGCCATGCCGACAGAGTCAAGTTCCTGATACAGAGGCCCTACCCCGACCCCATCGCCCTCGGCAACGCCTCACGGAAGCTCATCGTGGCCGACGTGGACATCATACTGACCTACGGCGCCGCACCGACCAGGGCCATGCTCAGGGAACGGCCACGCATACCTGTCCTGTACGCAGGCGTTTACGAGCCGATAGCCGCACAGATCGCGAGCAAAAATGCCACAGGCGTCTGCTCGAAATTCAATATATCAAGCCTCGTCAGATATCTCAGGACAAGCACTACTATAAATAACCTCGGAGTCGTCTACTACAGTGCCGAGAAGGAATCGACCCACCAGATGCAGGAGCTGCAGGACATATCGAAAAAATACGGTTTCGAAATAAAACCTCTGGATTTGAAGTACAAAACGGACCTTCACACAATGCTCAACGACGTCGAGGCCGACGCCCTCATGGTCACATCCTCGCCTGCGGCAAACAGCTCACTTCCCACGATACTGCGCATCGCGACAAGCAGAAAAATACCCACTGCCTCGTTGTTAACAAGCGACAAAATAACCGCAATGATAACGCTTTCTTCAGACCCCGTCCGGCAGGGCGAACTGCTTGGTGGCATGTTGGTCAAGGTTTTAAACGGCACCCCGCCACAGTCCATCAAACCCGTCTGCTCCAAGAAGATAGAACTCGTCTACAACGTAAAGGACGCCAACCGGATGGGCCTGAAGATATCTATGGACCTCGTAACGGAGGCAACGAAGTTAATAAACAAATGAAGAAACTCTCAGCATTGGCAAAGGCGTTGGCTATCGCGCTGCTTATTGCGGCGGCAGTCGTGCTGCCCCGTAGCAGCAGTGCCGAGGACGACGTGTTCCTTATAGGTCTCATTCCGGAGGAAAACATCTTCAGGGCTATACAAAAGCACAGGCCGTTTGAGGCCTACCTGAGCAAAAAGATCGGGGTAACGGTCAAGTTCACGATCCTCAGCCGCTACGGCGACATCGTAGACAGGTTCGTCGCCAGGGACATGGACGGCGCCTTCTTCGGCATATACACCTCGGCCCTTGCGATGGAGAAACTTGGGGTCGAGCCCGTGGCAAGGCCCGTAAACCTCGACGGAAGCACCACGGCCCGCGGATACCTTTTTACAAGAAAGGACAGCGGCATAAGGGCAATCGAGGACATGGAGGACAAAAGGGCGGCCTTCGTCGACAAGGCCACCGCCACGGGCTACATCTTCGCCGTGGCCTACCTCAGCGAAAACGGGATAAAGAAGCCGGAGAGCTTTTTCAGCGAGTACTACTTCACGGGAAGCCACGAATCCACAATATACGCAGTGCTCGACGGAAGGGCCGACATAGGGGCGGCAAAAGGCAGGGTTATGGACAAGCTGAGCGCCAAGGACCCGATGTTAAAGGAAGAAATATTTATAATCGCAAAATCCGGAAGTCTGCCTGACAACACACTCATGATACGCAAAGACATCGAGCCCGAGATGAAGCAAAAGCTCAGGGACGCGCTCCTTACGCTGGACAGAAACCCGGAGGGAGCAGAAATTCTGGAGAAGCTCGGCATAAAAAAGTTCGTGGATGCAAGCAGGGAGAACTTCGGCGCGGTAAATGAACTGGCCGTCAAGGCCGGCATAGACATAGGGGAATAGCGGCTTGAGGAACAAACTTATATATTCGCTGTTTTCACTTTTCACCATGTTCTTTCTGGGTGCAGGGATAAGCATGCTCTACATGTACAAGACTACCGGTAACCTGCAGTCGGTCATCGACCTGCACAGGGTGGAGATAATACGCCAGGACCTTGTCATAAGCGCCCAGACCGTCCAGTCGAACCTCTATACTTTCGGAACCGTATTCGGCCAGGAGCTGGACGTTATCGTGGACAACGTCATAGACCTTGGAGACTCGGCCAACCGCTGCCTGAGCTGCCACCACAGCAAAGAGATTACCGAAAAGCTCCACGAGGTAAACGCTATCGTAGAACAATACGAAAACGCCCTTAGTTATCTGATAACAACATCCGCAAACCCCGAGCGGATAGAGAGGCTCCGCGCCGTAGCCATCAACATCGGCGGTAGCCTCCTTACCAAGACCCAGGAGATGGCCTTTATCGCGGGGCAGGAACTGAGCAACATGACAATAAACGCCATCAAGGAGATACAGCACTCCAGGGTAATATTGATAGTCACCCTGGTGCTGTCTTTCTTCATAGCCCTCGCTATCGCCATAACCATGACCAGACAGATAACCGAGCCTATTTACGAACTCGTCAATGCCACCCGGCGGATCAAGGCCGGAGAATTCGGCTACACCGCCACTTCGGCCGCGACCGGCGAATTCGGAGAGCTTATGGAGTCTTTCAACGACATGAGCATCTCGCTCAAGGAAAGCAACCAGAAGATCATGAAGAACCTGCACAACCTCTCAAACCTCTACAGCACCACGCTGACATTCCACGCCATAACCAGCAAGGCGGACATCTACAGGGAACTGTCATTCGGTGTAGCCGAGATAGTCGGGGCCGAACAGTGCGGCCTCATGCTCCCTGAGGGAGAGGATTTTGTGCACATGTCCCCTGCGGTGGGCCTCACCGAAGACGCCATAGCCTTACTCAGGGTGCCGGCCGAAAAAATTCTCGACCGGTACCGCCATACAAAGCGCAGGGCCATGGTGATAAACAACGGCATCGAGGCCTCGCCCACCGCGGAGGCCGACATTACGCTCGGCGTGAAGAACATTATGCTCGTCTGGGTCAGGCACAAGGGCGACCTCATCGGAGTCATCAGGGTCGCAAACAAAAAGACCGGCGAATTCACAGAGGAGGACGTCCATCCGCTTGCGATACTGGCAAACAACCTGTCCGTCGCACTTGAGAACGCAAAACTCTACGAGGACCTGAGGCGCCAGATGTGGGAGCTCAAAAACGCCCAGGAACAACTTGTCCAGGCCGCAAAGCTCGTGGCCATCGGCGAGCTCGCATCCAACGTGGCGCACGAGATAAACAACCCCCTTACGAGCATCCTCGGTTATGCGGAGCTCATCAAGGAAGAGACCGATATCGAAAGCATAATGAAAGACGTGGAAATCATCGAGAACGACTCCCTTAGGGCAAGGGACATCGTGCACCAGCTCCTTGAGTTTTCGCGCAAGCGCTCGCTGGAGATGAAACGAATAAACATAAACGGACTGCTCACGGAAGTGATCGGCCTTGTATCCCTGCAGCTTAAGGATACGCAAATCGTCATCTCCGAAGACTTTGCCGATATCCCCGCCATCGAGGGCGACCCCAACCAGCTCAAGCAGGTATTCCTGAATATCATCAACAATGCGACCTTCGCGATGCAGAACGAAGGCACCCTGGGCATAGCCACCTCTATCAAAGACAGTACCATCCATATAAGCGTCTCGGACACCGGCAGGGGCATACCAAGGGAAGTGATTTCAAGGGTTTTCGAGCCCTTCTTCAGCACAAAGAAAGAAAAGGGCACGGGCATCGGCCTGTCCGTGAGCTACAAGATCATCCAGAGCCACAATGGCCGCATCGAGGTCGAAAGCCAGGAAGGCAAAGGCAGCACCTTTACCGTCATCCTCCCGATAGTTTTTCAATCCCCGGCCTAAAACGGCAGCAGCGGAGACATCACCGCGCCGAAGCTCCGGCGGTGTACGGGACAGGGCCCGTGCCGGCGGAGGGCATCCAGGTGCAACTTTGTCGAGTAGCCTTTATGACTGCCGAAACCGTACTCCGGGTAAACCAGGTGGTAGTGTTCCATTATGCCGTCCCTTACGACTTTCGCCACGACCGAGGCCGCGGCGATAGAGGCGCTGACCGACTCGCCCTTGTAAGTGGAGACCTGCTCTATCGCAACGCCGGGGAGTTTTACCGCATCTATAAGGAGCATATCCGGCTCATCCAGAAAGTCCTCTACCGCGGAACCCATGGCGAGCTTCGTCGCCTCAAGTATATTGACCCTGTCTATTACGTCGACGTCGGAAATGCCCACGCCTATGTCCGTGGCAAGACAGAGGATATCATAAAAAATGGATTGTCGCTGCTTTTCGGTAAGTTTCTTTGAGTCCTTAAGTCCGTCGATCCGGACACCGGAGGGCAATATAACCGCGGCGGCCACGACGGGGCCGGCTATCGGCCCCCTGCCTGCTTCATCGATACCGGCAACCGATCCTCGGTTTCTGAAGGATTCGTCGTAGCCGTAGAAGTCCATCCGCCGTCAGATTCTTCTTTCCTTCTCCTTTATCTTCGCGGCCTTGCCCTTCTTCTGCCTGAGGTAATAGAGCTTTGCCCTCCTTACGGAGCCTTCCCTTGTGACCTCAATTCTGTCTATATTGGGCGAATGGAGCGGGAAAATCCTCTCGACACCCACTCCGAAGGAAACCTTCCTGACCATGAACGTCTCTCTCGCGCCGCCGCCCTTTCTGGAGATGACCACACCCTCGAAGGGCTGCAGCCTCTCCTTGTCGCCTTCGACGACCCTTGTAAATACCTTCACGGTATCGCCCACGTTAAACGGCGACGTCTCTCTCTTGTTGCCCTCTTCAACTACCCCGACGGAATTCATCTCAGTACTCCTCCTCTTTTATGCTCTCCAATAATTTCAAGTCTTCATCTGAAAGGTGCGCCTTCTCCAGGAGGTCAGGCCTTCTCTTAAGTGTCCTCTTTAAAGCCTCTTTCCTGCGCCAGAGCTGTATCTGGCGGTGGTTGCCCGAAAGCAGCACCTCGGGTACCGAAAGGCCCTGCCACTGGGGGGGCCTGGTGTAGTGGGAATAATCGAGTATGCCCCACGAGAAGGACTCCTCGTCCAGGGACCTCTCGTCTCCAACCGCCCCGGGCAAAAGCCTGACGACAGCGTCTATTATAACCAAAGCCGGCAACTCCGCGCCACTGAGCACGTAGTCTCCCACCGATATCTCTTCATCAGCATACACCTGTCTGACCCTGTCGTCAATTCCCTCATAACGCCCGCACAGGAACAGTAGCCTTCTGCCTTCTTTTGAGAGTTTCTCGGCCATCGACTGGTCGAAGGACCTCCCCTGCGGGGTGGGCATGATGGTCAGGGTGTCGATGCCGTCTGATTTTATATGCCTTATCGCCTCATCGAAGGGCTCGGGCTTCATCACCATGCCGGGGCCCCCTCCGTAAGGGGTATCGTCCACCGTCCTGTGCCTGTCGGATGTAAAATCGCGGAGGTTGTAGACGTCCGCCTTCAGCACGCCCTTTTCCCCTGCCACGCGCATTATGCCCTGGCCGAGGTAGGCGCTGAAGACTTCGGGCAATATGCTCAGCACTGCTATATGCATAAGGGCCTCAAAACAATTAAGGGGCTTTAGAGAAAGAAAAAGCCCCTTAACGAAAATGTACTGTTTTAAATGTCTGTTATTCGAGGATCTCTAACACGCAGCGCTTGCCGATCTTCGTGCCTGATGCGCTCAGTATGGTCCTCATTGCGCGGGCGGTCTTGCCCTGCTTTCCTATTACTTTGCCAAGGTCGCTTTCGGCAACCTTGAGCTCGAACACGGTTGTCCTCTCGCCCTCGACCTCTGCCACTACCACATCATCGGGGTTATCAACCAGAGCTTTAGCCATTGACACGACCAGTTCTTTCATATCTACCTCCGTAGGGAATTTAGGCTGCTTCCAGGCCTGCCTTCTGTAATAGCTTCTTAACCGTATCCGTAGG
>DAOUWH010000259.1 GCA_030667205.1 Nitrospirota bacterium | reverse complement strand
CTTCATGGTGAGACTCACGGGTGCGGACCGCGAGCCGGTCGGCGTGCACGAAGGCGGGTGGCTCAACTTCGCCTCCTGCGGCGACGGCTGCTTCGTCGCCATAGGCGTCGTGGACCTCGATGTTGCGGCGGGCAGCTACGAAGTGAGGATTAGCGAAGGGGGCGAGACCATGGACTTCGCCCTCGATGTCCTCCATAAAGAATTCCGCGTGACCGATATTACCCTGCAACCCGAGAAGGTGACCCTCAGCCCCGAGGACGAAAAAAGGGCCGAGCACGAGGCACGGATGCTCGGTGCCCTCTGGGCAAAAGCGACCGAAAGGCTCTGGCAGGGGAAGTTTATGCTCCCGGTCGATAAAGGGCTTTCGACCGCCTTCGGGGTAAAGAGGATAATGAACAGGGTCAAGACGAGCGTCCATACGGGCCTCGATATGAAAGGCCATGAGGGCGAGCCCGTGATGGCCTCAAACCGGGGCACGGTCGCACTCGCCGAGGACCTCTTCTACGGGGGCAACACCCTGGTGCTTGACCACGGGCAGGGCATCTACACGGTCTACATGCACCTTTCGAAATTCGGGGCTGCCACGGGCGATGTCGTCGAAAAGGGAGACGTCATAGGCGCCGTGGGTGCAACCGGAAGGGCCACGGGGCCGCACCTCCATTTCTCGGTAAAGGTCGGGGCAACGAGCACCAACCCCGCCGCTTTTATAAGACTGCCCCTCTAATCTACCGCGTTGCCGGCATTGGCAGGCAGCATTCACTCATTCTCAGTCGATACAAAGTGTTGACTTGCACCCATATGACATATATCATTTTCTTAAAGCTCGCCTGAGCCGTAAACTTCTTGTAATATCTCAGGGAGGAGGCACTGATGGAGAAAGTGGAGCTTCAGCCCGACATCTACTGGGTCGGGGCCGTGGACTGGGCCATAAGGAATTTTCACGGCTACATTACTCCGAGGGGCTCGACCTACAACAGCTACCTGATAATGGACGAGGACGTCACCGTGCTTGACGGCGTGAAGCTCGATCACGCCGACACCCAGATCATGCGCATTAACCGCTACGTGGAGTTCGACAGGATTAAAAACATCGTCGTAAACCACATCGAGCCCGACCATTCCGGCAGCCTTGGCCATCTGGTGAAGCTTGCCCCGCAGGCCACGCTCTACATGACCGAAAAAGGCAGGAAGGGCCTTTCGAGGTTCTACGACACCTCAGCGTGGAACATAAAGTTGGTAAAGACAGGCGATACCCTGAGCACGGGGAAGCGTACGCTCCTTTTCGTGGAGACCCCGATGCTGCATTGGCCCGACTCGATGATGAGCTTCGCAAAGGAGGACGGGATACTTTTTAGCCAGGACGGCTTCGGCCAGCACATAGCCTCGGCGCAGCGCTTTGACGACGAGTTTGCGGAGCGCGCCTCCTGGGCCGAGCTGGAGGACGCCGTATGGGACTACTACGCGAACATACTCATGCCCTTTGGCTCGATAATAAAGCGCAAGATAGGAGAGATACGGAAACTCGGGCTCGATATACGGATGATAGCCCCCGTGCACGGCATCATCTGGCGCAAGGACCCCGGCTGGGTGGTTAAGGCCTATCTTGATATGGCCGGCGGGAAGGCCGACGAGAGGGCCGTCGTAATCTACGACACCATGTGGCACGGCACCCGGAAGATGGCCCACTCGATAGTGGAGGGCGTCAGGGAGGAGGGCCTGGACGTTAAGGTCCTAGACCTCAAGGCCACGCCCGTGAGCGAGGCCGTAAAGGAGTTCTGGAGGGCAAGGGGCGTTCTCATAGGCTCACCCACGCTTAACAACACCATGATGCCCAAGGTTGGAGAGTTCCTGACCTATCTGAAGGGGCTCAGGCCAAAAAACCGCATCCTGGGCGCCTTCGGCGCCTACGGATGGGCCGGCGGAGCGGTCAAGGAAATCCTTGAGATGGGCAGGAACATGGGCCTTGAGACCGTTGAGCCGGGTTTTCAGGTAAACTACAGGGCATCGGCGGAGGACGAGGCCGAGGGTTTTGAATTCGGCAGGGGCTTTGCCCGGAGACTCAGGGAGTACCACAGGAATTTTTCATGAGAAGGTTTTTTGACTGGCAGATAACTCTTGGGCTTGTCCTTGTGGCGCTTTCGGCGCTCATCTACTACGTCCACTACCTGATTTTCAGGGACGCCCACCACATTTTCATTTACATGGTAGGGGATGTTGCTTTTGTCTTTATCGAGGTCCTCATGGTTACCCTAATCATCCACAGCCTCCTGGGCATGAGGGAGAAACGCGCCATGCTGAAGAAGCTCAACATGGTCATCGGGAT
>DAOUWH010000240.1 GCA_030667205.1 Nitrospirota bacterium | reverse complement strand
TTCGGCTCGATGTTATGAAATACGTACTCGGAGATGGCCGGGATGTTGGACCTCAGGGGCAGTATCTTGGAGCCCGCGGGCATGATGTCGTCTGTGGTGATGTTGTCCCCGAGGGACAGGAGCACCGGGGCCTCTATATTCTCACCCGGAGGTGTCTTAATAGGCACCTCCTTGATATTCGGCCCCTTGACGATCTCGACGCCTGAGAGGTCCTTCGCCGGGGGGATGAGCATGTTGTCGTTTACGAGATACGAGGAAGGCTCATCGAACTCCCCTACGGTTATGTCCGTGGCCATCGGGTCGACGAACTCGCCCTTTAGGGCAAAGAGGGCGCACAGGAGCGGGTTCATCAGATAGACGTATGCGTTTTTGTTGCCGCTGCGGCCCTTAAAATTTCTGTTATAGGACCTTACGGATATGTGGCCCGTGCCGGGTGTGCCGCCCATGCCTATGCAGGGGCCGCATGAGGACTCGAACATCCTCGCCCCGGCCGCGACCATATCGGCGGCATAGCCGTCTCTTGAGAGCATCTCGGAGACGTTCTTTGAGCCGGGGTTTACAAGCAGGCTTACGCCTTTGGCAACCGTCCTTCCCTTCAGGACCGAGGCCACCTGCCGCATTATGTGATAGGAAGAATTGGTGCAGGAGCCGACGCAGGCCTGGTGGATTTTTGTACCCGCAAGCTCTTTTACGGGCACTACGTTGTCGGGGCTGTGAGGACGGGCCGTAAGGGGCTCGACCTCGGAAAGGTCAAGCTCTATTACTTCTGCATACTCGGCGTCCGGGTCTGCCTTAAGTTCCGACCAGTCCTTTTCCCTGCCCTGTGCTTTGAGGTAGTGAAGGGTCCTGTCGTCGCTTGGGAAAACGGAGGTGGTGGCGCCGAGTTCCGCGCCCATATTGGTGATTGTGGCCCTCTCGGTCACGCTGAGGTCAGCCACTCCGGGGCCGCCGTATTCAAATATCCTGCCCACACCGCCTTTTACGGTAAGCCTCCTGAGGAGTTCCAAAATGACGTCCATGGCGGTGACCCATGGCCTCCTGAGCTTGCCGCTCAGTTTTACGAGCACTACATCGGGCATTTTTAGCTCAAACGGGGCCCCGGCCATTACGGTTGCGGCGTCGAGGCCGCCCACGCCGATTGCTATCATGCCGATGCCGCCGCCGGTGGGCGTATGGCTGTCAGTGCCGAGGGCGACCTTGCCCGGGGCCGAGAACCTTTCGAGGTGCACCTGGTGGGAGATGCCGTTTCCGGGCCTTGAGAACCACGCCCCGAACTTCGAGGCGGCGCTCTCCAGAAACGCATGGTCGTCGGCGTTCATGAAGTCCGACTGGAGCGTGTTGTGGTCTACGTAGGACACGGCAAGGGGCACCTTCACCTCCGGGACCCCTATGGCCTCGAACTGCAGCCATGCCATGGTGCCCGTGGCGTCCTGGGTGTAGACGTGGTCCACGTTCAGGGCGATACGGCTCCCGGCGGAGGTCTCGCCGTGGGCCTTGTGGGCCTCGAAAATCTTCTGCACGATATTAAATCCCATGTTAAATTCTCCCTGAAGTCAGCTATTTAATTTAGCATAAGGCGGCGTTTTAAATCCAAAAGGAGCCTCTGCTCCGGCGTTAAGCTGTTTGACTTTATTCCGATAAAAAAGTATCATTTAATTAAGCAATGGCGTGGCATTTATATAAGAAAATAACAAGCCGAGGTTGCCATGTTTGAAAAGTTTACGGAACGCGGCAGGAAGATAATAATCTACGCCAAGGAAGAGGCCGAAAGAAGGCAGAACGACTACCTTGGCACCGAACACCTGCTTTTAGCCATCCTGAGGGAAGAAGATTCGCTTCCCGTGGCAATCCTTAAAAAGATGGGCCTTTCCATCGAGGACCTCCGCATGGAGATCGAGCGGAACCTGCCGCTGGGCAACAATATCCTCACTTTCGGCGACGTTCCCTTCACCCCTCGCGCCAAGAAGGTCCTGGAGCTTGCGGTGGAAGAGGCCAGGCTTTTAGGGCACAGTTATATCGGTAGTGAGCACCTACTGCTCGGCGTTGTCAGGGAAGACGAGGGCATAGCCGGCAAGATCCTCAGAAACTACGGCGCCAACCTCCTCGGCGCACGGCAGCTTGCTATTAACCTCTCGATGAAGGCATCCCCTCACCTGAAGGACAGGAAGGGCGCCACGCCTGCGCTCGATGAGTTCGGAAGGGACCTCACCAAGCTTGCGGGGGAGGGCGCCCTTGACCCGGTCATAGGCAGGGAGACAGAGATAGAGCGCATAATGCAGATACTCGGCAGGAGAATAAAGAACAACCCTGCCCTTGTCGGCGAGCCCGGCGTGGGTAAGACCGCGATAGTCGAGGGCCTGGCGCAGAAAATCGTCGAGGGCGACGTGCCGGAGAACCTTCTGGGCAAGCGCATTGTCTCGCTCGACCTCGGAAGCCTTATCGCAGGCACCAAGTACAGGGGCCAGTTCGAAGAGAGGCTTAAGGTCGTGATGAAAGAGGTAGTCCAGGCGGACAACGTAATCCTGTTCATAGACGAGTTCCATACGCTTGTGGGGGCGGGCGCGGCCGAAGGGTCGGTGGACGCCTCAAGCATGCTGAAGCCCGCGCTCTCGCGCGGCGAGCTGC
>DAOUWH010000301.1 GCA_030667205.1 Nitrospirota bacterium | reverse complement strand
TGTGGCGGCTACGACCTTAACCCCGGGGTGCCTGCTGAGAATGCGCAGCAGTTCCGCCCCTGTGTATCCGCTGCCTCCGCATATGGCTATTTTTAACATACGAAATTATACCCTAAACCGCAAAAAAGCGCTTTAAAGAGGGTGTCCCTTTAAAGCGCCATTGTGAGTCTTAATCTGTTACGTCAACAGTATGCCGGTATCAGGATTAACGCTTCGAGAACTGGAAGCGTTTTCTTGCGCCGGGCTGTCCGTACTTCTTCCTTTCCGTTTCCCTCGGGTCCCTGGTGAGGAAGCCCTCTTTCTTGAGCCTCGGCCTGAGGTCGCTGTCGGCCTTGATGAGCGCCCGCGAGATGCCGAGCCTCAGTGCTCCGGCCTGCCCGCTGAGCCCTCCGCCGATTACCTTGGCCTTGATGTCGAACCTGCCGGCCATGCCCGTAAACTCAAGGGGCTGCCTTATGACCATCCTCAGCGAGGGCCTGGGGAAGTACGAATCAAAGTTCCTCTTGTTTACCAGGATGTCGCCCTTTCCGGCGCTCATCACGACGCTGGCCACGGATGATTTTCTCCTGCCTGTTGCCGTATATACGATGTCTGCCATTCTTACTCCTTGGTAGTCAGCGGCTCGGGTTTTTGCGCTTCGTGCGGGTGTTTCGGGCCGCGGTAGACTTTAAGCTTTTTAATAAGGGTCCTGCCGAGCCTGTTCTTGGGAAGCATCCCCCATACGGCGGCCCTCATAATCTCTTCGGGCTTGCTCTCCATCCTCTCCTTGGCGGTCTCTGCCTTGAGGCCTCCGGGATAATTGGAGTGGCGGTAGTAGACCTTCTGCTCCAGCTTATTGCCGGTGAGCTTGACCTTCTCGGCGTTTATCACGATGACGAAATCCCCTGTATCCACGTGGGGAGTGAATATCGGCTTGTGCTTGCCCCTGAGGCGCGAGGCTATCTGGGTAGCAAGCCTCCCGAGCACCTGCCCCTCGGCATCAACGATATGCCATTTCCGCTCGGCCTCGCCCTTCTTTGCAAATTGAGTCTTCATACCCTGCCTTCCTTAAGCTCCCGTATATAATAGCAAATACAGCTTATTAGTTTAGTGGAAAACAGCCCCCCTTGTCAACGAGGCCGCGGCCCCCACACTCCGGAAACCGCACCCGGACTGGCTTTTTAAAACCCCTTCAGCCTCTTTTGTCGAATTCCCGCTTGAAATGCCCGGCGGTATCGTCGTCGAAGACGCAGAACTCCACCACTTCGAGGCTGGTCTCGGTGTCCTCAAGATATCCGTACGACTCCCCTACAAGTATCTCCGCGCACCGGTCCTTGGGGAAACCGAATATCCCGGAGCTTATGGCGGGCATCGAGATGCTCTTAAAACCATTTCCAGAGGCCAGATTCAAGGTCGAAAGCACCGCATTTTTAAGCTTGTGGTCCTCGTCTCCCTCGCCCATTTGCGGCCCCACGGCATGTATCACGTGCTTTGCCCTTAGCTTTCCGGCCGTGGTTATGGCGGCGGTGCCCACCGGGGTAAAGCCTATCTTGTCGCTTTCTTCCTGGATGACGTTTCCGCCTTTTCTGACTATCGCCCCGGCAACGCCCCCGCCGTGCTTGAGATAGGAATTGGCCGCATTGACAATGGCATCCACGTCGCGCTCGGTCAGGTCGCCCTGGACGA
>DAOUWH010000060.1 GCA_030667205.1 Nitrospirota bacterium | reverse complement strand
TCGCAGGGATCAGGGCCATTTTCGAGCCGTCCTTGGCCGTTATGGTCTCCGGCGGGCCCGCAACCGCAAGGGCAGGCACAAGGAGTATGCACAGGAAAATTAATGCGGACTTTACGTTCATCTTAGTCTATCCCGTATTCTTTAATCTTCGTAAGGAGGGTCTTGTAGCTTACTTTTAACGCCTTTGCAGCCCTCGTCTTATTGCCTCCTGTGTTCGTAAGGGCCTTCCTTATACGCTCCGTCTCTGCTATCTTCAAAGCGCCCCTGGCCGTCTCGTTCAGCGTGCCGTCCATGGGAACGTGCTCCAGCGGAAAACCGCCCTGAACGGGGCTGAGAGAGATGTGCTCGGGGGTAATTGCAATGCCTTCACATAATATTATAGCACGCTCAATAGTGTTTTGTAGCTCCCTGACGTTGCCCTTCCACCCGTAACCCATGAGCATCTCGAGGGCCTCGGGAGACATTTCCTTTCTACCGGCGTTCATTTCCGAAGAACACCTGTCGATGAAATGCTCGACCAGAGGCGGGATGTCCCCGGTCCTGTCCCTCAGAGGGGGGATCTCCACGGGAAACACATTCAGCCTGTAGAAAAGGTCCTCCCTGAATGAGCCCTCCGAGACCGCACGCTCAAGGTCCCTGTTGCTTGCGGCAACGACCCTGACGTCTATCTTTATCGCCCCGCTGCCTCCGATGCGTTCTATCTCGCCTTCCTGAAGGGCCCTTAAAAGGTTTGCCTGAATCCCCATGTCCATCTCGCCGATCTCGTCAAGAAAGACCGTGCCCTTGTCGGCAAGTTCGAACTTGCCTGTTTTTC
Organism: Nitrospirota bacterium; assembly: GCA_030667205.1. Classification (GTDB taxonomy): domain Bacteria; phylum Nitrospirota; class Thermodesulfovibrionia; order Thermodesulfovibrionales; family JdFR-86; genus DAOUWH01. The sequence goes on along the minus strand of DAOUWH010000060.1, from coordinate 7,484 downwards.
TGGCCTCCGCACCCGTGAATGAGCCTTTTTCGTATCCGAAAAGCTCTGATTCGAGAAGGGTTCCGGGTATTGCCGCGCAGTTTATGGGGACGTAGGGGAAGTCTTTACGGTCGCTGAGCTGGTGGATGGCCCTCGCAAAAAGCTCCTTTCCAGTGCCGCTTTCCCCGAGGATGAGGACTGTAGACCTGGTCGCGGCGACCTTGCGGACCTTTTCGGCGACATCCACCATGGCCCTGCTTTTGCCCACTATTTCCGGCATGCCTACCATCGAGGAGAACGCCTCCTTCAGGAGCATGTTTTCGGTAACGAGCCTCCGGTTCTCAATCGCCCTGCGGATAAGCATAAGCAGGTGGTCGATATCAAAGGGCTTGGTGATGAAATCAAAAGCACCTTCCTTCATGGCCTCCACCGCGGTCTGCACCGAGCCGTATGCCGTCATGACGATGACGGGCCTGAGGGGATTGTGCTCTTTTGATGCCTTCAGCACCTCAATTCCGTCGGCTCCGGGGAGCTTAAGGTCGGTAAGCACGATATCGGGGCTTTCTTTCGCCACCATAGTTATGCCTACAGTGCCGTCTCCGGCCACCACCGCCTTGTAGCCTTCGGCCTCAAGCGTCTCTTTGAGCATCCGGGCCATTGAGGACTTGTCTTCGACAATGAGCACTGTCTGCATTTCCATATTAGTTTAACATAATGTAACTTGCTGTAATGTATAATTTAATATGCGTTTTGCAGCAGTGGATGCAGGCTCTAACACTCTGAGGCTTCTCGTTGCGGAGGTCACCGGCGGGCGCATCCGGCCCCTGAGGTACGAGCGCGAGATAACGAGGCTTGCCGGCGGTATGAAAGACACCGGGCTTCTGGCAACAAAGGCCATGGAAAAAAGCGCTGAGACCTTAAAAGAATTCGCCGGCATAATCAGAGATTCAGGGGCAGAGCGTACAAGGTGTGTCGGCACCAGCGCCCTGAGAGAGGCCACCAACACCGGGGAGTTTCTGACGCGGGCAAGGCAGGCCTCTGGGATGGAGGTTGAGATAATCTCCGGCGAGAGGGAGGCCGAGCTTACGGCGATGGGCGTGCTCTCGGCGGTTGAGAATCCGTCCTCTTTTGTAATAGTGGACATCGGGGGCGGCAGCACCGAGCTGATATACTCGCGGGAAGGGGAGGCGCCCGGCCACATGACCGTGCCCGCAGGCGTCGTCAAGATGGTGGATGCCTGCATGCGCTCGGATCCGCCGTCGCAGGACGAACTGCGCGCCATCCGGGCCGAGGCCGACCGCGTGTCAGCCGATCTTAAGGCCGAGATCGAAAGGAGCCTGGCAGAGAATACCTCTCTCATCGCCACGGCGGGCACCGCCAGCACCCTCGCGGCCATCGACCTGGGGCTTGAGGAGTTCGACCCCCGGAAGGTCCATAACCACAGGATGAGCCTTGAGAGGCTCAGGGATATGTCCTCCATGCTCGGTTCGCTTACGGCACAGGAGCGGGCAGGGCTCAGGGGGCTTGAGCCGGAGAGGGCTGACTTGATAATCCCGGGGATAATATTTACAATTAGCCTTATGGAGACCATGGGTTTTTCCGAGGTACTCATCAGCAACTCAGGGCTGCTTGAGGGGGTTGTGTTAGAACTTGCCGGAAGGTTTTAGAAAAAAACAGGAGTTTTTAACAGCATAATGGGCATTGATATAAAGGCTCCTCTGATTGACTACCTGAAGGACCCCATTATCGTAACTTCCAGGGACGGCACCGTTGTGGAGGTGAACGACTCCCTGCTGAAGCTCATCGACGCCTCAAAAGACAAGGTCATAGGGAAAGACTGCCGTGAGATAGAGCCCCTGGACACGCTGTGCAATATTATCACCGATACAGCGCTCCGCAGGGTCAAGCAGAAACAACGCATTACCTACCGCAACATCACGTTTGAAGCTTCCGTATCGCCGGTGGTAGTTGAGGACGATTTAGTCCACATCCTGATCGTTTTTACGGACATATCCGCCTTCGTGAACCTCGAGGCGGAATTCCTCAGGAAAAACAGGGCGCTTATAATAACGAACACCCTTTCAAGCGCCTTCATCTCGTCGGAGAACATGGACTTCGTTTTCAGCGACCTCATGGAAAAGGCCCTGCTGATATCCCACCTCGGCATAGGCTGGATAATGCTTCGGCAGAAAGGCGGTTACGCCATTAAGGGCTCGACCGGGCTGTCAAACGGCCTCAGAAAGAACGTTGAGGGGGGCCGCCTTAATTCCCTGGTTGATAATGCCCTGGCCTCCGGCGCGCCGCTGCAGGTGCTTGAGTCCGAGGAGACGGCAAAGATACCGGAGCTCAAGGACGAAGGGGTAACGTTTCTTGCCCTGATCCCCCTTAGGGTGGGCAATGAGGTGCTCGGATGCCTTGCCCTTGCAAACAGGCTCGAAACGGCATTCGACTTTGACATGGCATCGCTGCTCTCGCTTATAGGGAATACCCTCTCGATGATAGCCGACAAGATAAAGCTTTTTCAGAAGACACAGCGCCTTGCGATAACCGACGGCCTTACGGGGCTCTACAACGTAAGGCATTTCTACGCGGAGCTGGACAAAGAGATAGCAAGGGCCAGGAGATATTCCACGCCTTTCTCTCTTGCGCTGTTCGATATAGACGATTTCAAGCTTATTAACGACACTTTCGGCCACCAGGCAGGCGACGAGGTGCTCTGCGACGTCTCCTCCAAGATACTCCACGCGTCCCGGGAGTCGGATATAGTTGCAAGATACGGCGGCGAGGAATTCATCTGCATACTGCCCAGCACCGCAAAAGACGAGGCATACAAGCATGCGTGCAGGGTCAAGGCGGCCGTGGACAAAAAACGCTATCTCGGCCCGGATTCCGTCAAGCTTACGATAAGCGGAGGAGTAGCGTCCTTTCCGGAGGACGCCGAGGACGCCAAAGCGCTCCTGTATGCCGCCGACATGGCCATGTACGCGGCAAAGGCATCGGGGAAGAAGACAGTCCAGTGCTACACACGGTAAGACTGAGCAGGTTTTATCCGGATGGCGGGAAGAACAGCGATGAAAATCAGAAGGGCTAAGACAGGCGACGTAAAGGCGATACACCGCCTCGTGAACTCCTTTGCCGAGAAACACGCGATGATACCCAGGTCGCTAAACGACCTCTACGAGAACCTTCGCGACCTCATCATCTGCGAAGACAACGGCAGTATAAAAGGCGTATGCGCCCTCCATGTGCTCTGGGAAGACCTGGCCGAGATAAGGAGCCTCGCCGTAAAGAAAGAGGCGCACCGCATAGGCGTGGGAAAACTCCTCGTCCGGAAGGCTTTAAGGGACGCCAGGGCGCTGGGCGCAAGCAAGGTCTTTGCGCTGACATACCAGCCGGAGTATTTCATTAAATCGTTCGGCTTCAGGGAAATCGACAAGGCCAGCCTTCCCCAGAAAATATGGGGCGACTGCCTGAGATGCCACAAGTTCCCCGAATGCGACGAGACCGCGGTCATAATAGAATTTTAAAGCAGGAGGGGAAATGCTGAAGCTCGGCGTTCTTGCATCGGGAAGGGGCTCAAACTTTCAGTCAATAATAGACGCTGCGGAATCGGGCCGGCTGGGGGCATCCGTCGAGGTGCTTGTCGTGGACAACCCCTCGGCTTTCGCAATCAAGAGGGCCGAGAATCACAACATACAGCACCTCTTCATAAACCCCCGGGACTTCGCCTCGAAGGACGACTTTTTCGTAAAAATCGCCGCGGAGCTGAAGGGCAGGGGGGTAGGGCTTGTTATCCTCGCGGGGTTTATGAGAATAGTGCGAAAACCGCTCCTTGATGCCTTTCCGATGAGGGTCATGAACATCCATCCGGCGCTCCTTCCTTCCTTTCCGGGGCTTCACGGGCAGAGTCAGACCATTGACTACGGCGTGAAGATATCGGGCTGCACGGTGCATTTTGTTGACGAGGGAATGGACACGGGGCCGGTAATCATTCAGGCGGCCGTGCCGGTCCTTCCGAGAGATACGGAAGAGAAGCTCTCGGCAAGGATTTTAAGCCTTGAGCATAAAATATTTCCCGAGGCCATAAGGCTATTTTCGGAGGGGAGGCTCGAGGTCGAAGGCCGCATCGTCCGGGTCAAGAAACGCTCCGGACAGAACGAGCTTGAGCCCGAGGCCTCTCTCGTCAATCCGCCGCTGGGTTACTGAGACCCGGGCATACAGAAAAACTATTGCCATTAGGGGCTAATACGTTTAAGATAGACTAAGGAGCAGCCATGGTTATAGGTAAACCACTGTTTACGGTAGAGCAGATACAAAAAAGGGTCGGCGAACTTGCCGGCCAGATATCGCACGATTACGAAGGCAGGGAACTGCTCGTAGTGCCACTTCTTAAGGGTGCCTTCATGTTCGCCTCGGACCTTGTAAGGGCCATCCGGGTGCCGTTGACGATAGATTTCCTCAACACCTCAAGCTATTCCGACACCGAGACCACCGGAGAGGTAAAAGTCCACTGCGAGCTCAGGGACAGCGCAAAGGGAAAAGACGTGCTGATCGTGGAGGACATAGCCGACACAGGCATAACCCTGGATTTTGTCACGAAGAAACTGCAAGAGCAGGAGCCCAGAAGCCTCAAGATATGCGCCTTCCTCGACAAGAAAGAACGCCGGACAAGGGAAGTCCATCTGGATTACGTGGGCTTTGAGATACCAAACGTGTACGTGGTAGGCTACGGGCTGGACTACGACGACAAGTTCAGAAACCTCCCTTATATCGCGATATTCAAGAAGACGGCGTAGGAGCGGGCCTTGTACGAACTCATGGTCGAAACCACCTTCTCAGCCGCCCACCAGATCAGGGGCTACACGGGCAGGTGCGAAAAACTCCACGGCCACAACTGGAAGGTCAACATCCATGTCGTCTCGGACAAGCTCGACGAGCTCGAAATGGTCATGGACTTCCATGAAATAAAGAAGCTCGCCAACGAGACGGTTTCGCCCCTTGACCACTCTTTCCTGAACGAAATGTTCCCTTTTACCGAAAGAAACCCTTCGTCGGAGAACATGGCGAAGTGGATATTCGACTCTCTGAAGAAGAAGGTAGACACCGAACACATACGCCTTTCGGCAGTCACTGTCTGGGAATCGGAGAACGCCTCAGCTACGTACTATGAAGACTGACGGAGGGCTGTCCGAAAAAATAATAACCCTTGCGCTTAAGGAAGGGGCCGAGCAGGCAGAGGTTTTTCAGAAGGCCTCCCGCATGCTTTCGGCGGAGGTCAAGTCCGGAGAAGTAGCGGCCGTCGAAAGCGCCTCAAGCCTCGGCTTCGGCATCCGCGTTATCAGGGACGGCCGTCCCGGGTTTTATTACTCCACACAAAAAGAGGAAGCCGAAAGCGCGGTCCGCGCCGCCCTTGAGACGGACCTTTATGCCGAGCCGGACGAGTATGCGGGTTTCCCCGAGCCGTCCAAACCCGAAAGCACCGAGATACATGACCCCCGCGCCGCATCGGTAACAGAAGACGACGCCATAAAGAAGGCGCTTGCTATTGAGCGTGCAACGTTCGCCGCCGACAAAAGGATAACGCGCACGAGGAAGGCAATGGCCATGTTTTCCTCAAGCGAAACGCTTGTGGTCAACTCAAAGGGCGTCTCTTACGGCTACCCCTCGACATATCTGAACGCGCACATAATGTCCGTGGCAGAGGAGGGCGGGGAGTCACAGATGGGCTATGCCTTTGGCGCTGGGAGGTTTCTTGAGGATGTGGACTTAGAAGCCGTTGGGGCCGAAGCCGCCAGGAGGGCGGCCTCTATGCTCGGGGCCAGGAAGATCTCGGCCGTGAAGACCCCGGTCGTGCTCGATAGCTATATCGCAACCGAATTTCTTTCGGTCTTCAGCGCAATGCTTTCGTCGGAGAATGTGCAGAAGGGCAAATCGCTGCTTGCCGGCAGGTTAAACCAGAAGGTGATAAGCGAAAGCATCGACATAATCGACGACGGCCTCTTGCCGCATGGTCCGGGCACAAGGCCCATAGACGACGAGGGGGTTCCCGCAGCACGTAAGGTGCTGGTTAGGGGAGGCGTGCTTGACGGGTTCATGTACAACTCCCGTACCGCAAAAAAAGAGTGCGCGAAGTCTACCGGAAACGCCGTCAGGGGCAGGTTCTCGGCCGTGCCCTCGGTCGGCCCCCTGAACATATATATCAGCCCCGCCGGCAAGGGCATGACCCAGAAGGAAATGTTTGCATCGATGGACAGTGGTTTGTATATAATAGAGGCGATGGGTATGCATACGGCAAACCCGATATCGGGAGAGTTTTCAATCGGGGTCTCCGGACTATGGGTCGAGGGGGGAGAACCCTCATTCCCGGTTAAAGAGGCAGTGATATCGGGCAACATCCTCGAGTTCTTCGGAAGAGTGGGCGCGGTGGGAGACGACCTGAGGTTCTTCGGAAACACCGGCTCGCCAAGCCTGCTCGTGGGCCCTACCGACGTAAGCGCATAGCATGGGCATGAGATCCAATGCTGATGTCATAAGTCAGGACACGGTATTCCTGGTGGATGACGACCCCGAGATACTCGATTCTCTCTCCACCATTTTCTCTTCCTCCGGCTACAGCGTGAAGACCGCAGCCTCAGGGGCCGAAGCCCTCGAGGTCTTCTCCAGGAAGCCGCAGCCGGTCGTTATCTGCGACTACTCCCTGCCCGACACAAAGGGGATCGACCTCCTCAAGGGGTTCCGCGAGCTGCTGCCCGAGGTGCAGGTAATAATGCTTACGGGGAAGGGCACCATAGATATAGCCGTCTCGGCCATGAAAGTGGGCATGTTCGATTTTGTGACCAAGCCCGTGGACCCTGAACACCTGATCGAACTCGTAAAGAGGGCCCGGCAGCTTTACAACGCCCTGGCCGAGAACAAGTCGCTAAAGGAAGAAGTACAGAGGATGGCCGAAAACTACATCGTGGGCCAGCACGCTTCCATAAAGGACCTATACAGGCTTATCCATACCGTGGCTCCCACAGACGCCACGGTGCTGATAGAAGGCGAATCGGGCACGGGAAAAGAGCTTGTGGCCAGGCTTATCCACAAGAGGAGTCCCCGCGCCGCCGACCCGTTCGTTGCCGTGGACTGCGGGGCCATACCAGAGGGGCTCGTGGAATCGGAGATGTTCGGGCATGAAAAAGGCGCCTTCACAGGCGCAACCAGCAGAAGGGCAGGACGGTTCGAAAGGGCCGACGGGGGGACCCTCTTTCTGGACGAAATAACGAGCCTGCCTCTTTCCTCTCAGGTAAAACTCCTCCGGGTGCTTCAGGAAAAGGAAATAGAGCGCCTCGGAGGCACCATGACGGTGCCGGTCTCTATCAGGCTTATCGCCGCCACCAACACAGACCTCCAGGATGCAGTAGCCAAAAAACAGTTCAGGGAAGACCTCTACTACAGGCTCAATATCGTAAGGATCAAGGCGCCTCCGCTGAGGGAAAGGAAAAGCGACATTCCGCTCCTTGCCG
>DAOUWH010000024.1 GCA_030667205.1 Nitrospirota bacterium | reverse complement strand
CCAAGAATCCTAATGGTATCGGCGTTGAGGTTCCGGTCCACACCAATGGAGATAGCCCTGTTCAGGTGGGCGGTCTCCGCCGGGAGCGCCTCGTTCACCTCGGCGTAGCCCACCACTGTTGCGCCCTCCCCTATGAGGTATTTCTTCAACCCGGAGAGCGTCATATCTTCTTGTTCGCCTCTGCATCTTCCTTGAGCTTCTTCAGGGAGCTTATCATGTTAATAGCATCCTTTAGCGCGTTGGTGGCGTCGGGGGCATACCCGTCGGCGCCCCACTTATCGGCTATGTCCTGCGACACCGGCGCCCCGCCTATCATTATCTTGACTTTGGGATTCTTCTTCTTGATGTCCTCGATGATCTTTTTCATGCCCACCATAGTGGTGGTCATCATGGCCGAGAGGCATACGAGGTCGGAGTCCGTCTTGAGCTGCTCCTCGACGAACTTGTCGAGGGGGACATCACGCCCAAGGTCGTAGACCGTGAAGCCGGCCACGTCGAACATCATCTTGACGATATTCTTGCCGATGTCGTGGACGTCTCCCTCGACCGTGCCGATGACCACAGAGCCCCTGACGCCCAGGTCCATTTGCTTCACGTGCGGCTTCAGGATCTCGAGGCCCGCATAAAGGGCATCGGCGCACATAAGGAGCTCCGGGACGAAGTACTCCTGCTTCTCGAAGAGGGCGCCGACCTTCTGCATGCCGGAGACGAGGCCGTTGAATATGGCAGTGTTCGCATCAACGCCCTCATCCAGGGCCGTCTGCGCCAACTCCTTCGCGGAATCTTCGTCGTACTCGATAACGGCATTCCTCAGCTTGTCCAGTATTTCGCTCTTTCTCTCTTCGGTTGCCATCCGTTACCTCCTGAATTATTGCTTACCGTAGTCTTTAACGGTTTCCATCATCGCCCTGAAGTTCTCGGGCGGAACCGTGGGCCAGATGTCGCAGCCCGGCCACACGGCGCTGACGCCGTCGTCCAGGCACTTGCGTGTGGTCTCCCGCACGAGGTCTTCGCTTCCCGAGACCAGCACGTTATAGGGGTCGTAGTTTCCGAAAACAAGCGCGTTCGGGCCGAGCTTCTTCCGGGTGTCGGCAACGTCGTTCTTCTGGTCGACGCTGATGGCCTTTGCGCCTGACCCCATCATGAAGCCGACGATGTCGTTGGTCTTGCCGCAGATGTGAAGCACGCTGGGCACCTTTATTTCCTTGAAGATGCTCTTAAGGTGGGGCAGTATCAGCGTATTGAAAGCCCTGGGGCTGAGAACGTCCGAAGTAGCGCCCATCTCTCTAACCGTAATGTAGTCAATGCCTGCCTTTTCGAACTCCTGGGCCACCTGCACGATTACGGCCGAGAGCTTCTCCATGAGGGCATTGACCTTGTCAGGCTTCTTGAAGGAGAGTTTTAAAAGGTCGTTAAGCTCCATTATCTGTCCGGCAAGAGTGAAAGGGCCCAGGACGTAGGAACCCACGGGGACGGAATCGCCGATGTCTTTCTTGGCAATCCCTATGGCTTCGCGCATGAGGGGGATCCTGCCCCTTTCCGTAAGGTCGCCGGGGACCCCGATGTCCATTTCGTCCTCGTTGTGGATTATCTTCTCCTTTATCGTCGGATACAGCAGGTCTTCCGAGTGGGGATACGTATTTATCTTGCAGCCAAGAGCCTCGGCCTCCACGCACAGGTCAAACGGCATCACGCAACAGTCGAAGTCGAAAATCTTGCTGGTTGTAGCCGCGGTCTCCGCCATCTGACGCGCGTTCAGGTGCACCTGCGCGAACTTGTACCCGAGCCGGGTGAGCCCCTCGGTAGTCGCGTTGCCCATCCCGCTGAAGCACGCGGCCCTGTCAGTCGGCTCGCCGGCGAAGAGCTTGAGGACCCTCTCTTTTGCAGTCATAATTTCCGCCACTGTATCAACTCCTTTCCTCTTTATCTCTGAGAAACCTTTCACTTGGTTTTTGCTTTCTTCCTTGCCCCGCCGGCCTCGAGTTTTTCGAGGAAGTCGCTGAAGTATCTCCTGATGGGGAGATTTTTGTTCTCCGGTATAGAGCCTGTCTCGTCAAATACCAGGGTGCTAAGCAGTATGTGGGCCGTCGCCACCGCTGGGAATATCCTCGGCGCGGTCACTATCGGTCCGTAAAGGTTGAAGTCGCTCCATAAAGCGGAGGACATGCCCTGCGCCACGGCATCCATGGCCTTGAAGCCGTCGAGTCCCCAGGCTTCTTTCGCGGCCTTCCACATATGGGTCCCGTTGGAGTAAGCGCTGCCACAGGGCAGACCCAGGGTTTCCTTGATAAGCTTGTTCGCCAGAAGGGAGAACGACGTGGCCGGCAGATTCATTACCGACGTGTCCACCAGCACGGTATCGAATTCCCCCGCTCCCTGATCGAGAAGGCTTTCGAGGGACTTGAGCCTCCCTGCCGGGCTCTGGTCTGTGTCGTCGAATGCCTGGACGATGACGTGCTTTATGCCCAGGTCCTTGAGCCCCCGGACCTGCCCCTCGATGTCCTTGTCCCATGGGGTTATGCTGTTGTAAAGGAACTTCTCCTGCAGGCCCAGTTCGGCGACGTACTCCGTCGCCTTCGCACGCTTCTCGGCCACCCACATGTCTATCCCGAATGGCATGTCGGTGACCTCGCGGTAAAAATCAATGTATATCCTGGCCTCCTCGGCAGAGTTGGCGACCATGGCCACCATCGATGGTATCCCCGTAGAGGCCGAAAGCTCCTCCTGCTTCCTTATTAGCTCAACGGCACGTTCGCGGTCGAAGTCGCCTTTTCGGTTCCTGAGGATTCTGTCCTTATTGTGAAACATCGACGCTATTAGCAGCGGTGGGTGTTCACCGGGCTGTCCGCCGATCTTTATGCCGTTGAGCTCGAAGACTTTCTGCTCGGCTGAAAATTTAAACATTTATCCATGGCTCCTGCAACATCGTTTTATTGTGGTGCCGGGGACACCGGCCCCCGGCACCATCGCCTGCATTAGTAAATACCGCGGTCGAACTTCGGCTGGGGCAGGTACTCCCATTCCTCGCCCTTTCTGTACTTGGCCTCGATGTCCATGCACTTTAGCGCATACTCGAACGCGTAGGGTATGCCCGGTCCGCCGGGCACGAAGCCCGCAAGAATCATCCCTACCGAGGCTGCCTCGAAAATCTCCATGGTAGTGGCGCCAGCCTCGATGGCCGGAATGACGTGGATGATGCAGCGGGGCGAGCAGTAGCCCACGCCGCCAGACATGAACATCAGCTCCTTGACCTTCTTCGACAGCGCGCCGTCGCCGAAGATGCTTTCGTAGAAGTCGGCGAAGGTCTTGCCCGGCACCGGCGTGACCGTGTTGATGATCTTGAACATCCTCGGCACGAAGCCGCAGTGTTCCTTCATATACGCGTTGACCTCTTCGGCCGTCATTTTTGTGACATCGCTCATTTTCTGACCTCCTGTTTGTTCTGCCGGGCCGCCCTGGGGCGGAGCCCCGGCAAGAAAGTTACGCAGTGTCTCCCAAAAGCTTCCCATTGTTACCGCCTTTCTCCAAAAGGGTCCACATGGGCCTTCCCCAATATAAAGGTTTCATTCATCACCTCCCCCTTTACGTTTAGAGTTTCCACTCCCTTGCCGTCTGGATGAACTTTTGTATGTTCTCGTACGGGACCGTTGGAGGGATGTCGCATCCCGGCATCAAGATGAACCCGCCGTCAGTTCCAGCCTTCTCGATTATCCCCTTGCAAGTGGTCTCCACCTGCTCGGGCGTGCCCTGCAGCATCACGGCCACGGGGTCGACGTTCCCGGCAAAGCACATCTTGCCGTGCAGTGTTTCCTTGGCCTTTGATATGTCGGTCTTGTGATCAAGGCTTATGCAGCTTGCCCCGGTATCGGGCATCAGATCTATCCTGTCGGTGGTGTTGCCGCATATGTGGACGATGGTGTGCGCATTCTTGGACTTGGCCCAATCGGTGAACTTCTTGAGGTAGGGCACAGCGAAATCCCCGAATTGTTTTTTTGATATCAGGTCTCCGGAGGCGGTTGGGTCGGCCAGGCTGATTAGCTCGAGAGCGCCGTCGTTGACCAAAGGCTCGTAGAGGTGTATGAGGAGGTCGGTGCAGAAGTCCGCAACCCTGTGAACAAGGTCCGGCTTCTTAAAAGTCGCCTTCATCATCGTTTCCTCGCCTATGAACCTGCCTGCAAGGGTAAACGGGCCCCAGGCGGTCATGGTAATCACGTACTCCCCGCCCAGCTTTTCCTTCGTGCTCCGGAGGGCCTCTTTGGCGGTATTGATGACCTCGCTCCGGTCAAGCGCCGAGAGGTCGAAGCCATCGAGGGCCTCGGCGTTATCGATAAGATGGGCCTCCAGGTCGGGCGCGCCCATCTCCCTGTACTTGATCTTCCCGCCGAAGGCCGAGGCGTGAAAGTTGTTGTACCCCGAGCCGGCGTACACGACGTCGCATAGGAGCCTCTCGGATTCTTTGACAAGCATCTCCGTCATCTTCTGCGCGTCGGCAGCGAGGTCCTGGAACGTGGTGCCGAAGTCCTTGATGCTCCACATGCCTCCCCCGAACAGCGTTACCGGAACCCTCTCGGGCTTTCCACCTTCGAATGCGCTAAGAATTATTTCCCTGGGTTTCATGAGTCTCGAATTCTCCTTTCATCGAAATATGCAAAACCAAGTATGCTTCCCAAAACCTGTTTTACTTCCTCGAGGTCAAGCGGCTTGCGTATGGGTATGGAATCCGGAGAAGGGGCCGTTCCCCCGGCTATGATGACCGGCACCCCGTCCGATATGCTCCTGATGACCGCTGCAGCCTCGTAGGCCGAAAACCCGACATTTCCCGAGTCCATGATCACTGCCGAGTAGTTTTTGACGAAGCTCATCCTTACGGCGTCGGAGGGGTGTTCGGCCATATCAACCCCATATCCCTCATGCCTGAGCATGCCATAGAGGCTTTTGAGGAACAAAGGGTCACAAGAACAAACCAGAAGCGTTTCCATACAGCAAGAACAATCCAATTTCTGTGCCAGGGAGGCCGAAATGATATTATCTCTTGGTTACGCAGTGTTACAGGAATGCCGGGTCGGTCAGCCTGAGCAAGATGGGGTAGGTCTACCCACTCTTATGGGGCAAATTCACCCACATGGCGGGCAGGACTCAACCGGCGATGCCGTATTTTTTGAGCTTAAGGTGAAGGGTCTTGCGGTTTATGCCGAGTATCTCACTTGCCCTGGACTTATTGCCCCCCGTCTCTCTGAGCACCCTCGTGATGTGTCCCTTCTCTAGGTCTTCGAGCATGTCGGAAGAAGACGGGCGGGCTTGAGGGGCTATGGGAACAGAGAGATCCTCGGGGCCTATCTTTTCTTCGTCCGACAGGATTACCGCTCTCTCTATCTCATTCTCGAGCTCCCTTATATTACCCGGCCAATCATAGGCGTTCATCGTTTCGAGGGCCTCCGGGGAAAGTCGCTTTACTTCTTTTCCCAGGCGGGCCGAGTACTTCTGTATGAAGTGCGCGGCAAGCTCCGGGATGTCTTCCTTCCGCTCCCTGAGCGGGGGGACGGCTATATTGATGACATTCAGCCTATAATACAGGTCTTCCCGGAATTCCCCCTGCCTTACCACTTCGTGGAGGTTCTTGTTGGTGGCGGCTATCAACCTTACGTCCACATTGAGGGGCTTGTTGCCGCCCACGCGCCGGAACTCGCCCGAGTCCAGGAACCTGAGGAGTTTTGCCTGAAGCTGAAGAGGGAATTCCGCAATTTCGTCGAGGAACAGGGTCCCGCGGTCTGCGACCTCCACTATGCCGTATTTAGTCTGGTAGGCGGTTGTGAATGCGCCCTTTTCGTGGCCAAAGAGCTCGCTCTCTATGATGTTTTCCGAAAGGGCCGCGCAGTTAAGGAACGTGAAGGGCATGCCGCTTCGGCTGCTGTTTTGCCATAAGGTATTTGCGATAAGTTCCTTCCCGGTGCCTGACTCGCCGATGATGAGTGCCGTGGAGTCGGTGGGGGCAATCTTCCTCACAAGCGACATGAGGTCCCTGAACCGCTTCGAGCTTCCGATTATCTTGGAAGGCGACGCCTTTCTTATGAGTTCCTGCCGGAACATGCTGCTTTGACGGTTGAGCTTTCTGTATTCGTAGGCCCTGCCTATTATTATCTCGAGATCGTCAAGCTTATAAGGCTTTGAAAGGTAGTCGTAGGCGCCGTTTTTCATGGCCTCGACGGCTGTCTCGATGGTGGCCTTGCCACTGAGCACTATGATAGCCGGCGCCGCAGGGTCGCCCTTCAGCTTTTTCATGAACGCGATGCCATCCATGCCCGGCATGACGATGTCCAGAAGTATAACATCATAGGATTTCTTCTTAAGCTCCCTGAGGGCACTCTTGCCGTCGGCCGCGGCATCGACTGCGAAGCCCTTCAGGGCAAGCTCTTTCTTGAGGAGCTTCCTGAAAGGCTCCTCGTCGTCGATTACAAATACCCTAATCATCCTCACCCTTTGCCGGGATTTTAATGACGAAGGTGGTACCGCCGCCTTGCTCGTTCCGGATCTCTATGCTGCCTCCCTGTTCCTCCGCTATCTTGTGACTGATGGAAAGACCCAGCCCTGTGCCCTCGCCGACAGGCTTGGTCGTGAAGAACGGGTCGAATATCCTGTCTGCTATTTCCTGAGGTATGCCCGGGCCGGTATCGGTTATGCAGACCCTGATGAACTCCTTGCCCGGGTCCCCGGGTTTGTCCATCTCGGTCCTGATCGTTATGGTGCCGCCCTCGGGGGTGAAATACATCGAGTTGATAATAATGTTCATGAAGAGCTGCCTCATGCTGCCGGGCTCGGCAACTATCTTCGGGAGGTCGCGGTTGAGGTCGAGCACAAGGTTGTAATGCAGCCGCTTGGCCCTGTGGTTCACAATCAGTATCACTTCCTTGATAAGCTCGTTGATGTCAAGCTCCCTGGACTTGCCCTTGTGGGGGCGCGAGAAATCCAGCAGGCTGCCCACTATCTCCTTGCACCTGAACATCTCCTTGTGTATTATCTCCAGGTATTCGGGGAAATCCTCAAACTCCTCCATATCGAGGAGCCTTGAATCCCTGGCCCTGTTAAGCAGGGCCTCGGAGTATCCTGCAATTATGCCCAAGGGGTTGTTTATTTCGTGCGCGATGCCCGCCACGAGCGTGCCCAGCGACGCGAGCTTGTCGGCCCTTAGAAGCTGCTGCTCGAGCCTCTGCTGCGAGGTGACGTCCTTGAGGTAATGCACTATCGCGTAAAGCTGTCCCTCTTCGTCCACGAGAGGATACGCCCAGAAATTGAAGATCCCTCCCGCCTCGGACCTGACCTCCCTTGACGATGGAAGTTTCGTCGAGATCGTATCGGTGCAAAGGCACCCGATGTTGCCGAATCCCAGCAGCGAAAGAAGCTCGTCGCATCTTGTGCCGGCGACATCAACGATGGACAGGCCAGTCCTCTGGAGCAGGGCCTGGTTCGCCCTGATAACGCGCTGGTTTATGTCCTCTATCCAGACCATGTCGGTTATGGCGTCGAATGTCCTCTCCCATTCCTTCTTCTCCTTCGATATTTCCTCGAACAGCATGGAGTTCTCGAGGGCGATAGCGATGTGTTTGGATGCCGGCAGCAGTATCTGAAGGTCCTTTTCCGTATATTTCCCGGGCTCCGAACTGTCCAGATTGAACACGCCGAGCATCTTGTCCTGGTAAAGAGGTATGCTCACTGTGCTCCTTATGCCGTCGTCCCGGAGTTTCGCGTCGTGGGCGAATTGAATCTCCGAGGCGAGGTCACGGTTTATCCAGGGCCTGTTGTTCTTGATGACCCACCCCGCGCTCGTGCCCTCAAGGGGCGCCCGCATGCCCTTTGGAAGGACGGTCTTCATTTTTGTGTCCAGGGCGAAGATCAGCAGGTTCTTCCTCTTTTCGTCATAAAGGAGGAGGCTGGCGCGGTCGTACTCGATAAGCTTTCCGAGCTCCGACAGCATGATCCTGAACACCGTTCCTATGCTCAGGCTGGAGTTCACAGTACTGCTCAGCTCATTTATCAGGCCAAGGTACCTCATTTTTTCGTGGAGCACCTCGATGAGCCTCGCGTTTTCCATGGCAACGCCGAGCTCTCCGCAAATGAGCGAAAGCACCTGCATGTCCATGGACGTGAAACGGTCCGGCCTCACGCTGGCAAGAGAGAGAATCCCCCAAATCCTGTTCCTGGAAATGATGGGCACCGATGCAATATTCCTGAAACCCGTAGCGCCGGTGTCTATGCGGTTGACCCTCGGGTCAGTCCGGGCATCCTTTACCATAAGAGGCCTGCCCGATGAGAGAACCTTGCCGGCAAGGCACTCCCCCGGAGAAAGATGCGCTATGTCGGTATCTGCGCCGTCATAGCCCTTGCTGAAGAGAAGGCTCAGGCTACCGTCGTTTTCGGTGATATGAATCCATCCCGCTTCGACACCCATCCTTTGGGGCAGGAAGTCGATGACCTCTATTAACATCTCGTCGATTACGGCGTTGCTGGTCAGAATCTTGGCGAGGGTGGTCAGTATAATGAGTTCCTTGGTCCGCTGCGACGCCCTCTGCTTGAGAACCCTCTGGTCCGAAACGTCCTCTATAATGACCAGGCTCACGTCCTCCGGCTCAAGGGGCATTACCGACACCCTGGCGGCCATTACCGACCCATCCTTTCGCTTAAGGGCGGCGTCAAACTTCCGGCCTTTTTCTTCCCGCGCCGAAAGGTCGTCCTCCCATGTGCCCGGCACGGCGAGGAAGTCGTTGATGTCGGCGCCGACCATATCGCCCGGCGTGTGAGTGAATATCTCATCGGCGATCGCATTTGCGGAAAGGACGACAAAATTCCTGCCGATGACTATCGCCGGAGTGCCCAGAAAGTCAAAAGTCTTGAGAATCAAGCCCGAACTGCCTGTGAGAATCCTTTCCATATATATAATTTTACACCATAATTTCTTACATCACAAATCCGCGGCTTTTGGAGCGCTAGGGGGGTGGTGGAGCAGGGATAAATGGAAGTTAATCTGTCACTCCGCTGCCTGTAACATCGCCATTAAGGAAGGCAGAATGAAAATATCCGACGCTCTCTGCGACAGAGAAAAAGGTATATCTTTAGGGTTCTTTCCGCCCAAGCCGCCGGCCTAAAGCCAGATCGCGGACTTGATGAGGGTGAGCTTGATAAGAAGTGTATCAATCATCCGATAGAAAAAGCTGGCGACCCGAAACTAAAAACAGTCAACAGACCGTCAACAGGCCTGTTCCGAGGGCAGAAGAAGGTTTTAAAAACAAGGGGTTGCTGGCGTATATGAAAAGTTCGAATCACGCCTTCGGCGCCATTTTTATCGCGTATAAACAGGGCTTTCAATATTTGTGAAAGCCCTTATTTCCTGTCCCGGGCCTTGCGGCCGGAAGGACGCGGTTTTTCCTTGCTGTGAATCTTCGGGGCTCCTCCTGAAGTGCTCTTTAAGGCTCCCGCGTTCACTTCCTGTTTCAATTGCCTGACTTTGCTGTTGCCCTTGCCTTGGTTCCGTCCCTCGATATCAGGTGCCGTGGAACCAATAGGCGGCGGGCTCTGTTTCCTGGGCGTTATTGTACTGTTGGGCGCTTTCCCGAGGCTGCTCCTTGCGGGTGTTTCGAACTTTTTCGTCGGGAGTTGTTTCTTCACCCTTATGGTTTCGCCAGGGGTATACCCTCGGTCTTTCCTTGCGGGTGTTTCGAACTTTTTGGTCGGGAGTTGTTTCTTCACCCTTATGGTTTCGCCAGGGGTATCCCCTCGGTCTTTCCTTGCGGGTGTTTCGAACTTTTTAACGGGGACCTGCCCCTCAGGCTTTACGGTGGTCCGCTGGGGCTCCCTCTTTCCGATGTCCTGTCCGGGCGCAGGGGGCCTTTCGTAGGATTTTTTCCTCTTCGGGGGGTTGGGCTTAAACGCGGAGTGTTCCTGCGACCGTAAAGGTCTCTTCTCCTTTTTCATGTCCGGTCTCTGCCTTTCGAGCATGGCAGTATAAGGTTTATCCTTCCGGAGCCCCCTGGCAACGGATTTCGGGGGCTTTTCAGGCCTGATGTTAGGCGGGCCGAGGCCCGGCTTGCCGGTTGCGAACGGACGGTGCCTTAATTTCAAATCTGCCTTCTTGCCCGTAAGAAAGGCGTCCCTGTGCACCACGGTCACCGCGTTTTTGACATGGACGTTCTTGTGAACGCGGTTTATGACCGTCTTGTTAATGTTGATGTTGATGTTTACGAGGTTGACGGAATAGGGGCCGTAGTGGCCGTACCCGTAATATATCTCGCGCGGAGCGAGGGGTACCCACGATACATAGGTCGACGTGTAGACCCAGGCCACGAACCCCGGCCCCCAGTAGACCTCCCTGTGGCGCGGAGGCACCCAGCACCAGCCTATGCGCGAGACGTGCGCCCATCTTCCGTAGTGAGAGGGGACCCATCCCCAACGCTCATAGGGGATCCACACGTAATTGCCGCGGATCCATTTCCATTTGCCGTGCCTGTATGGGGCCCACCCGACGGAGATGGAGACCGTCGGGGTCCAGACATTGCCGTGTTCTTTTACGTATATCCATTTGCCGTTTTCATCGAAGTCATACGCGTATTCGTTCAGCTCCTCGGGCAGGTATCTGGCGCTCTCAAAGGGCCCCTTTAAATACTTGTCCCTCCGCCTGTTCCAGCGCTCCCATTCGCCGGGCTCCCCCAGCAGGGAGACATCGGCATAGAGGGCATCGCCAACGCTGACCGAGCTTCCGGCGTTGACCCTTACGCCGCCGCTTGTGCTTTGGGAATAGACATAGCCCTTTAGTACCGCCACCCTTGCGGTCCCGGACTCCGAGACGTCTACCATGGCAATTGAGCCGTCATGAATTCGCACGGACGAAAAAGGCGAGTCTATCTCGATGTATTCAAAACCGCTCCTTTCGTTGTTTACGTAAAGGCGGCCCTCCTCAAGAAAGAGGCGCACCGATTCATCCCCGACCTCAAGCACCTCTATCAATGAGGTCTCATCGAGCCTGACGAACGCGCCTCCCCGCACGTAGAGTTCGGCCCGACCGTCCTCGGCGGTCCAGAGAGTGTCGTCTTTCCCAATGGGCATGTTTACATTCGCCGCGATCCAGTCGTCGTTGTCATAGGTGAACACGTCGCCCTCAAGAAGCGTTATTCTCAGGGCTCCCGGGTCCTCCGAAAACGCATGCGACGGCAAAAACAT
>DAOUWH010000275.1 GCA_030667205.1 Nitrospirota bacterium | reverse complement strand
TGCCGTTGCCGTAGGTGCTTACGTGCTCGTTTGTTGCTGTGCGCCTTGAGCTTGCCACTATGACCTCATTCTATTAAGGATGTTCTCATTCAGCATGTCCGGAGGGAACTTGTCCCTGATTAAGCCTGCTGCCTGCAGAGTATCAACCCCCATAAGGGGTTGATACTCGTCCTCAGGGTCGGCCACTCGGTTAAAGTCGATATCCACCACGCCCCGCGCCTCGGCAAGTGCATTTAAGACGTTAAAGGGTATATGGAACCTTCTTTTCCCGGTTATGGCGGGCGGATTCTCCTCGTCGATTCCGGGCGGAGTTGCGATATCGGCCTCGTATTTCGGCACTTCGAACTTCCGTGCATCTGGCATTTTGTCAATGGCCCCGACGTCAACGTCCACGATAAGGTACCGCTTGACCTCCTTGCGCCCCCACTGCCACCCGTGGGGCATCACCGCGATAATGTCGCCCTCTTTTTTGCGGTGGGCTTCGGGCTCATCCCTTATAGCTATCGCCATCGAAACTACCATCGGTCGGACCCTCCTTAGTTAGTGTTCAGTATCCCCTCGGAGTTCCACTCGAGGGTGAAGTCCGCGGCCTCGGAGCTCTTGTCCGCGCCAAAGTCGATGTAGCAGATGAGGGGCGACGTGGAGGCCGTGCCGGTGTCCTTGTAGATGACCGCTCCCCGGGCCGTTATCGTTGCGGTCGACCAGACAACATCGTTTGCGTCAAATACACCCTCGTCGTCGGTGTTGTCCTGGGTGACGCTCTTGTTGGCAAGGGCTGCGCCGCCGGCCGTGTAGCCAGTGCCCGAGACCTCGTTTGTCACGTCGTCCTTGAAATCGTGCGCGTCGGCGTCGGGGGTGTAGCTCGAGGTCACGAGCATCACCTTGATGGTGTCGTTTGCCAGATCCAGTCCCCCGCCCAGCAGGGCCTTTTTGAAGCTGTTATATCTTACGTCCGCCATTTGTTTGCCTCCTTATATTCGTTATTTTTACCTGCCCTCATGGCAGTACCTCAAGAAAATTAAAGTCGAAACTGTACGCCTGGTAGGCAAGCTCCTTTAAGTTCAGCGGCCCCTTGAGCTTTCCGTAAATCCAGGCGCCCTCGTGGTCGCAAAGCCAAAGGGGCTTAGAGCCCCCCCAATCCGAAAACAGGGCCTTGATGTTATCTTTTTGCGCCTCGCCGCAGCGGGGCAGGTGGTAGAGCCTCTGGCGCTTCGGGTCCCCGCGGACGAGGAACCTGTCATGCCCCCCGGCGGTCTGTCCGTGCTCGACGTTGAAGACATTATCGAAAGGGCCCGCCGGCCGCGCGGGGTCTTTCTCCCACTCGTATGTCTGTGTGAGGAAAAGCTCCGGGACCTGCGGGATGCTGGACGGCGAGGTGATGATAAACTTCCAGTAGCGATGGGTCGCTGAATCCCACGATTTATTTATAAGCCCCGTCCCCGGCTGGCCCCATTGCGTAGTGGCATCGTAGTAGTCGGCGTCGTTGTCGGAGTACTTTATGTCGAGCGTCATGCCGTCGAGGTTATGGCCTGCGGGAATGAGCAGGCGGTCCACGGCGAGGTTGCCCGTGGGGCCCTGGTCCACCTTTACCTCGGTCGTAACGGCGGATGTGGTCTTAAAAAGTCTGCCGATGCCCCTGTCGTAGAGCCTGTAAAGCGGGTATCCAGAGTCCTCGGTGCCTGCCGAGAGAGTCACTGTCGAGGACTCGAGGATGTTCTTGTAAGCGCACTTTATCATCTTGAAAACCTCCGGATTGAAATTCTTCTTGGAACGCCCGTGCGGCGGGTGCCCGCCTTACCGTGCGGGCGTGAGGAAGTCCCTGGGGCGGATGCCCCTCTGGCGGACTTTTCTTTGCCGGGCGCTTCGCGTAGAAGCTCCCCTGCATTTAGCGGGGTTTAAGCAAGTCCCTTAGTCCTCCTTTCTCAGAAATTAATTTCATTTATGTCAGTCCGCGGGCGAGCCGCAGGAAGTCGTTAGGGCGAATGCCCCGCTGGGTGACCGATTTAACCGGGTGCCTCGCGCCCGCATCAGTATTTTTCCTTGTCATAACCTTTCTAATAATGTTCGGCATTGCTTTTTCCAAACCGATTTTTTCTGGATTCGTAG
>DAOUWH010000091.1 GCA_030667205.1 Nitrospirota bacterium | reverse complement strand
ATGGGCTCTGACGACGACGACATCAAGGAAGTTGCCCCCTTGCACGAGGTCTATATCAGCGATTTCTACATGGACGTGCACGAAATAACCAACGAGCAGTTCGCGAAGTTCCTCAACGAGGTAAAGCCGCCCGAAGGCACGGATAACAAGAGGTGGGGCTGGGTGGTCATCAGAAACGACATGGATACCGACGAGAGATTCACGTGGTGGCCCACCGAGATCATCTTGGAAAACAAGGAGTACATTGCCCTCGAAGGGTACAAGAAGCATCCGGTGCTGACGGCAAGTTGGTACGCCGCCGATTCTTACTGCAAGTGGGCTGGGAAACGCCTGCCCACGGAGGCTGAATGGGAAAAGGCCGCAAGGGGAGGCCTCAAGAAAAAGAGGTTCCCCTGGGGCGACGAGATACCGACTGGCGGAGTAATATTCGACAGGCTCTGGAAAGAGAACCTGGACCCGGCGCCCACCGGAGCAGTGGGCGGCTATTACCCTAACAAATACGGGCTGTACGACATGGCCGGCAATGTCTGGGAGTGGTGCGCTGACTGGTTCTTCCCGTTCTACTACGAAGAGTCCCCGTCGGAAAACCCCAAAGGGCCGGACATGGGCGAGCTCAAGGTCTTAAGAGGCGGTGCCTGGTACAACAACGCGATGGCGCTTCGCGTTGCAATCAGAAATACGGAACATCCCATGAGCACAAGCGACGGCGTGGGATTCAGGTGCGCTAAGGACGTTCCAGGAGAGGACGAAAAAGGTGAGGACCAAAAATAGCCGACTGGTAAAGGCTGCATTGATGCTTGCCGCCCTGCTCCTTGTGTTTTCGTGCGCCGCGCCTCCGAAAAAGGCCGAAATAGAGGAGCCGGTCAAACCTCCCGAGGAAAGGCCGCCAGCGCAAGTGCAGGACGAAATGGCAATGGCCGAATATGAGAAAATGCTGGACATGACCATCGAGCAAGGGAAGCGCAACGTGCTTCCTCAGCTTGAGGAGTCCTATAAAAATTTAATAGCGAGTTATCCGGACGCCTACCTCGCCCAGGAAAGCTACTGGAGGCTTATCTTGATGAACCTCGAAGACTACAGTCCTCCGAGGGTAGAGCAGGCAGAACAGTACTATGAAGAGTTCCTCAAAAAATATCCCGGCTCAAGGATGAAAACCATCCTTGAGGACGCGATAGCCCGTTTTTTTTACAAGAGAAGGCTCTGGGGAAACCTCATCGGCATTTGCTCCTCGCATGTCCGCGAATACATCGAAACGGGCGAGCTCAGGATTCCGATGTTCATGTTCTTTTATTCCGAGGCGAAACTGAACCTCGACGACCTCAAAGAGG
This sequence comes from Nitrospirota bacterium, assembly GCA_030667205.1. GTDB lineage: Bacteria > Nitrospirota > Thermodesulfovibrionia > Thermodesulfovibrionales > JdFR-86 > DAOUWH01. Next base: position 5,175 of record DAOUWH010000091.1, on the reverse strand, counting down.
CGGAAAAAGGCTACAAAATAATTATTCGTCATTCCCCGGGCTCTACCGAGGCCAGGCTCTCGAAAAAACGCCTGAAAGAAATAAAAAACAGATAAAGGAGCAACATGGCCGGACATTCCAAGTGGGCGCAGATAAAGCACAAGAAGGCCCATACCGATCTGAAGAGAGGGAAGGTATTTTCCAGGATAGTCAAAGAGATATCCGTTGCCGCAAGGCTCGGCGGCGGCGACCCCGCCGGTAACCCGAGGCTCAGGCTCGCCATCGAGAAGGCCAAGGAGGGCAATATGCCCCACGACAACATTAAGAGGGCCATCATGAAGGGGACCGGAGAACTGCCCGGCGTGTCGTACGACGAGATCGTCTACGAGGGCTACGGCCCCGGAGGCGTTGCCCTGCTGATAGAGGTGTTCACCGACAACCGCAATCGCACTGTCTCGGAAATCAGGCACCTGATATCCAAAAACGGAGGCAGCATGGGAGAGGCCGGTTGCGTAGCCTGGATTTTCGACAAGCAGGGATACATACTCGTGGAAAAGAGCGCAACCGACGAAGACACCCTGATGTCCATAGTCCTTGAAGCAGGGGCCACGGACATGAAAAACGACCCTGACGAGGAAAATTACGAGATAATTGCCGAGCCCGAGGACCTCGACAGGGTAAAACAGGCAATTGAGTCGGAGAAAATCTCCGTGGCGCTTGCAGAGGTCACGATGCTTCCTAAGAACTATATCGACATCGACGGAAAGACGGCCGAGCAGATGGGCAGGCTCATCGACAGTATCGAGGACCACGACGACGTGCAAAACGTATACGCAAACTTCAATGTCCCCGGCGAAGCGGTCGCAAGGGAAGTCGCCTCCTGATGGGAAGCTCCTCTAAAAGCCCCTCACTCGCGTGCGTTGTGCTTGCCGCTGGTCTGGGCACGAGGATGAAGTCCGGCATCCCGAAGGTGATGCACAAAGTATACGAAAGGCCGCTGATCCAGCATGTGCTGGATACCGTAGGCCGTCTCAAGCCCGATATCACCGTCGTGGTGACGGGCGTTAAAAACTCCCCGATGCGCAAGGCCATAGCACCGTCGGGCAAAATTGCGTTTGCCGCACAGAGACAGCAGAAAGGCACGGCGCACGCCCTTACGACCGCCATGGCCCGCCTTAGAAGTTTTAAAGGCACAGTGCTTGTAGTAAACGGCGACACGCCGCTTCTTGTGGCGGATACCCTTAAAAAATTTCTCAGGCTTCACAGGACAAACAGGAATTCCCTGTCGCTGATATCCTTTGATGCCGAAGACCCAGGCGCCTACGGAAGGATTTTAAGGGACCCCGAAGGCAAGCCGCTCAGGATCGTCGAAAACCTGGACGCAAGCGCCGGGGAGCGGGCCATAAGGGAGGTCAACAGCGGCGTCTATGCATTTGAGCGCCCTGCCCTATCGCTTCTGAAGGAAATAAAGCTCAACAGAAAGAAAGGCGAGTACTACCTGACCGACGTCGTGGAACTTGCCTCCGTAAAGGGTTTAAGCTCTGGTGTTTATCTGCTTGGGGACGAGAAGGAATTCCTCGGGGTGAACACAAGGGAAGAACTCTCTCAGGCCCATGAGGTCCTTAGGAAAAGGACTCTTAAAGAATGGATAAACCGCGGCGTGAGCTTCGTGGATACCTCCTCGGTCCACATAGAGCCCGCCGTTACCATCGGGGGGGATACGCTGATCTATCCCAACGTATATCTTCAGGGCTCCACTAAAATCGGGAGGGCTTGCACCGTCTATCCGAATGTCCGCATAATCGACAGCGTCATAAAGGACGGCTCCGAAATAAAGGACACTACCCTTATAGAGGGATCCACCGTAGGGCCCGAAGCCTCTGTAGGCCCCTTCGCGCACCTGAGGCCCGGAAGCCGTATCGGCAGGTCTTCGAAGATAGGCAACTTTGTCGAGGTCAAGGCATCCACGATCGGCAAGGGCACAAAAGCGATGCACCTTACGTATATCGGCGACGCCGATGTTGGAAGCGACGTCAATATCGGGGCCGGCACCATAACCTGCAACTACGACGGCATGAAAAAACACAGGACCAAAATAGAAAGCGGGGTGTTTGTGGGAAGCGATACACAGCTTGTCGCCCCCGTAAGGGTGGGCAGGAAAGCGTATATAGGCGCGGGCACCACCGTCACCAGGGACGTGCCGCCGGGGCACCTTGCCGTAAGCAGGGCTCCGCAGAAGAACATCAAGAAAAAACGAAAAAGAAAAAGGTAAGTCAGCATGTGCGGGATAATAGGTTATACGGGAAAGAACAACTCGGTCTCGATCGCACTGGAAGGTCTTAAGCGCCTCGAATACCGGGGCTACGACTCCGCAGGCGTAGCGTTTTTCGACAACGGCTCTGTCGATGTCAGAAGGTGCAAGGGCAAGATAAGCGACCTCATGGCCCTCCTTTCGAGAGAAGAAAAACCCTCCAGCACAACCGCGATCGGCCATACGAGGTGGGCCACGCATGGAAGGCCCTCTGACGAGAACGCCCACCCTCACCGCTCCGGCGACATCGTGCTGGTGCACAACGGCATAATCGAAAACTACGTTGAGCTGAAGAAGAAACTTAAGGGCGAGGGGTTCGTATTCACCTCGGAGACAGACACGGAAATAATCTGCCACCTCATAAACAAGCACTCTCCCGGCCTCCCGCTGGAGGACGCCGTAAGAGAGGCCGTCAAGGAGCTGAGGGGCGCCTATGCCCTGGCCGTAATCAGCGAGAGGGAGCCGGGCAAGGTGGTGGGCGTGCGGAAGGACAGCCCGCTGGTCGTGGGAGTGGGCGACGGCGAGTACTTCCTGGCATCCGACATTCCGGCGTTCCTGAGCTACACCCGCGATGTAATCTTCCTCGAAGACAACGAACTGGTCGTCATTACGCAGGAGGGTTTTACCACAAGCACCGCCGCTGGCGAACCTGTCGGCAAGGAGACGGTCCATATAACATGGGACAGCACTATGGCGGAAAAAGGCGGATACGACCACTTCATGCTCAAGGAGATCTTCGAGCAGCCCCGGTCGCTGGCCGATACCCTGGCAGGTCGTATCAACACAGAGACCAGCGAGGTCAACCTCGAGGAGTTTAATATCGAAAAGGGCGACCTCGAGAAGGTAAAGAAGATTTTCATAGTGGCCTGTGGCACGTCGTGGCATGCCGCAATCGTCGGAAAGTACATGATCGAAGAGCTTGCAAGGGTCCCCGTCGAGGTCGATATAGCGTCGGAGTTCCGTTACCGAAACCCCATTATGAACGGCGACGAACTGTTTATCGCCATCACCAAATCGGGCGAGACCGCCGATACGCTTGCCGCCCAGAGGATGGCAAAAAAACTCGGCGCGAAGGTCCTGAGCATCTGCAATGTCATAGGCAGCACCTCTTCGAGGGAGGCTGATTCCGTTTTCTATACGCACTCCGGTCCGGAGATCGGCGTTGCCTCGACAAAGGCGTTTACGGCGCAGATGGCCGCACTTTATCTTTTCGCTGTGGCGTTCGGGCGCGCTAAAGGCCTTGTGCCGGACGAAAGGATGCAGGAACTACTTGAAGAGATGCTCATGATACCCGACAAGATAGAGAAAATTCTCCTTAAGGAAAAGGCTATAGAAGATATCGCAAAAAGATATGTCAATAAAAGCGGGTTTCTCTATATCGCAAGGGGGATAAACTATCCCATCGCCCTTGAGGGCGCGCTCAAGCTCAAAGAGGTCTCCTATATCCATGCCGAGGCCTACCCGGCAGGGGAGATGAAGCACGGCCCCATTGCGCTTATCGACGAGGGCTTCCCCGTAATCGTCCTTGCGCCGAGGGACAGGCTCCATGAGAAAATGATCTCGAACATACAGGAGATTAAAAGCAGGGGCGGAAGCATAATTGCCGTGACGACAGGAAGCGGACGTGAGATCGCAGACATGGCGGAGCAGTTAATAGAGGTGCCGGAGTCGGTCTCGTATCTGCAACCCATGGTTATGGTAGTGCCGCTTCAGCTTCTTGCGTACCACGTCGGCGTGCTCCGCGGCTGTAATGTGGACCAGCCGAGAAACCTTGCAAAGAGCGTTACAGTAGAGTAGTTAACTGGACTAAATAGCCCGGAATTTGTTATTATTATTGACCTAATGGCGGACCACATATTTGAAGAGTTAAACCCCAGACAGAAAGAGGCCATACTGCATAAGAACGGGCCTCTTCTTATTCTGGCAGGCGCCGGAAGCGGTAAGACCCGGGTCATTACGCACAAGTTTGCGTATCTTGCCAAAAAACACTCGCCCAATTCAATACTGACCGTCACCTTCACGAACAAGGCCGCCGAGGAGATGAAGGAGCGTATTTCCTGCCTGATGAGGAAGGACCTCAAGAACACGTGGATAGGCACCTTTCACTCGCAGTGCAACAAGATACTCCGCAAGGAGATATCCGTCCTTGGGTATGGCAGGGACTTCACCATTTTTGACGAGAACGACCAGTGCAGCCTCATAAGGCATATACTGAAGGAGTTCAAGATTTACGAAGCCCTTTACAAGGGCATCCTGTCGAGGGTAAGCGCGTTGAAGTCATCCTGCATTAGCCCCGAGGAGTACCTCTCGGACTGCGACGGCTTCGGGTTCGAGGAAAAACTCGCCCGCGTCTACATCAGGTACCAGGACGAGCTTAAAAGGTGCAACGCGCTGGATTTCGACGACCTGATAATGCTTACCACCAAGCTTTTCACTGAATACCCCGACAAGCTGAAAAAATACCAGGGCATGTTCAAGCACATCCTCGTCGACGAGTTCCAGGACACGAACTCCGCCCAGTACAAACTCCTGAAGGTGCTTTGCTCGGACAAGAACAACATCAGCGTGGTCGGCGACGACGACCAGAGCATATACGCATTCAGGGGGGCGAACATAAACAACATCCTGAATTTCGAGAAAGATTTCCCCAATACCACCGTCATCAAGCTCGAGCAGAACTACCGTTCGACCAAAAACATCATCACCATATCCGACATCGTCATCAAGAACAACCACCGCAGAAAGAGCAAGAAGCTTTTCTCTTCGAGGTCTAACGGGGAGAAGATATCGCAGTGCTGGTTTAATACGGAAGTCGATGAAGCCAAGCAGATAGCAAAGTTGATAAAGGAGCTGTACCTCAAGGGCGAGTACGATTACAGGGACTT
>DAOUWH010000236.1 GCA_030667205.1 Nitrospirota bacterium | reverse complement strand
TCAACGTGCCCAGCATAGTGGTATACATGAACAAGACCGACATGGTGGACGACCCTGAGCTGCTGGACCTGGTGGAGCTTGAGGTCAGGGAGCTTTTAAGCAAGTATCAGTTCCCCGGCGACGACATCCCCATCATAAGGGGGAGTGCCTTAAAGGCTCTTGAGAGCGAGAGCACCGATGCCGATGCCGAGGAGTACAAGAGCATAAACGAGCTTCTGGACGCGGTGGACAGCTACATACCGGAGCCGGAGCGTCCGATAGACAAGCCCTTCCTGATGCCGATAGAGGACGTATTCTCGATCTCGGGCCGCGGCACGGTGGTGACCGGCAGGATAGAGAGGGGAATAGTAAAGGTTGGCGAGGAAGTCGAGATAGTGGGGATAAAGGATACCTTAAAGACCGTGGCCACGGGAGTAGAGATGTTCAGGAAGCTCCTGGACGAGGGGCGTGCCGGGGATAACGTGGGCGTGCTTCTGAGGGGCACGGGCAAGGACGAGGTGGAGCGCGGTCAGGTTTTGGCAAAGCCCGGCTCGATAACGCCGCACACGAAGTTCAAGGCCGAGATCTACATCCTGACGAAGGAAGAGGGCGGCAGGCACACTCCGTTTTTCAAGGGTTACAGGCCGCAGTTTTACTTCAGGACGACGGACGTCACCGGAATAGTGACGCTGCCCGAGGGAGTTGAGATGGTGATGCCCGTGGACAACGTCTCGATGGCGGTTGAGCTTATAGCGCCTATCGCGATGGAGAAGGAGGTCCGCTTCGCCATAAGGGAGGGCGGGCGTACCGTCGGCGCCGGAGTGGTCGCGGAGGTCATAGAGTAACCGGAACGCTAATGAACGAGAAGATAAGAATAAAGCTGAGGGGATACGACCACAGGGTGCTTGACCTTTCGGTCAAGGAGATAGTGGATACCGTGCACGGGACCGGAGCGAGGATTGCCGGACCGGTGCCGTTGCCAACCAAGATAAACAAGTACACCGTGCTCCGCTCGCCTCATGCGGACAAGAAGTCGAGGGAGCAGTTTGAGATAAGGACGCATAAGAGGCTTATAGATATATACGACGCCACGCCGCAGACGGTGGACGCGCTCATGAAGCTTGAGCTCGCGGCCGGCGTGGACGTGGAGATAAAACTGTGACCGGAATAATCGGCAGAAAGCGCGGCATAACGCAGGTCTTCAGGGAGAACGGCACTGTTGTGCCCGTTACCGTGATAGAGGCCGAGCCGGGCTGTGTCGTGCAGGTCAAAAATAACGAGCGCGACGGCTACGAGACCGTCCAGATAGGGTTTTTCGAGGAGAAGAAGGAAAAGAGGATCAACAAGCCCATGGCCGGTGTTTTCAAGAGCGCCGGGCAGAAGCCCTACAGGCTCCTCAGGGAATTTCCGATGGAGGGCCTGGCAGTGGGCGACCTCGTGACGGTGGAGAGGTTTCAGAAGGGCGACACAATAAGCGTAAGCGGTGTCTCGAAGGGGAAAGGTTTTCAGGGGGCGATGAAACGCCACAATTTCTCCGGCGGCCCCGCCTCGCACGGCTCGATGTTCAAGCGCGCCGTTGGCTCTATCGGGGCGAGCTCGGATCCTTCGAGGGTATGGAAAAGACAGAGGATGCCCGGCCACATGGGGGCCGAACGGGTGACCGTTAAAAACCTCAAGGTAGAAGAAGTCAAGCTGGAGCAGAACCTCCTGCTTGTTAAGGGCGCGGTGCCCGGCGCGAAGAACTCCATAGTGGAAGTAAGGAAGGAAGACTGAAAGTGCCGAAGGTAGCGGTCATAGACATGGCGAACAAGCCCAAGGGAGAGATGGACCTGCCCGATGAGTACTTCGGCATCAAGGGCAAGGATGCGCTCCTTCACGGCGCCGTCGTCAACTACCGCGCGAACCAGAGGCAGGGCACCCACGCCACAAAGACCAAGGGCAAGGTCAAAGGAGGCGGCAGGAAACCCTACAAGCAGAAGGGTACCGGACGGGCAAGGGCAGGCAGCATCCGCTCGCCGCTTTGGAAGGGCGGCGGCACGACATTCGGCCCCGCCCCGCGGGACTACTCATACAGCATGCCCAGGCAGGCAAGGAAGCTAGCCCTCTACGCCGCCCTGTCGGCCAAGATAACCGCCGGCGAAGTAGTAGTGGTGGACGCCATCAACATAGATGAGCCCAGGACCAAAAAGATGGTCGCGGTCCTCGATGCCCTCGGGCTTTTGGGCAAGAGCCTTCTTATAGTGGCCCTCACGCCCGATGCGAACGTGGCCCTTTCGGCAAGGAACATCCCGGCGGTGAGGCTCATGAGGGCGCAGGACCTCCATGCCTACGACGTGCTCTCAAGGAGCAGGGTGCTTGTAACTCAGGAGGCACTCACTGCGCTGAAGGAGCAGGCGGAAAAATGAAAAGCATTTATTCGGTCATAAAAAAGCCGCTGTTTACCGAGAAGGGCGCGCACCTGAAGGAGGCTGAGAACAAGCTCCTTGTGGAGGTGGACGTAGGGGCCAACAAGCCCGAGATAAAGCGAGCCGTGGAGGAAATTTTTAAAGTAAAGGTGGACACCGTTCACACGATCAAGCTTCCTGGCAAGTGGAAGACGTTCGGGCGCTTCAAGGGGAAGAGACCCAGCAGGAAGAAGGCAGTAATAACGCTTAAGAAGGGCGAGAAGCTCGACTTCCTAGAGGGTCTGTAATGGGAATCAGGATATATAAGCCTA
>DAOUWH010000294.1 GCA_030667205.1 Nitrospirota bacterium | reverse complement strand
GGCCTCGACGAGTTGTAAAATCCTGTTGGTGGAAAAGCAGTTGCCGGTGGGGTTGTTCGGGGAGCTAAGGAAGATGAGCTTCGGCCTGTTTTTCCTGACCGCGGGGAGCATCTTTTTCATATCCAAATCAAAGTCAGTATCAAGTGGTATCCCTACGGTTTTTACGCCGACGGCCTTTGCGATTATCTCGGACATCGAAAACGTGGGCGTGGGATACAGGACCGGCCCGCCGAAGGTGGTTATGAGGTAGTAGATAAGCTCGTCCGAGCCGTTTCCCGCGAGTACGTTGCCGGCCCTCACCCCGGCCTGCTTCGCAAACGCGGCCCTCAGGCGCTTTGCCTCGGGGTCGGGATAGCGGTTTGTCTCGACGCCCCTGAGGTTCAGCCCGAAGCCGTAGGGGCTTTCGTTGGCGTCGAGCTTGACGCTGGCGGGGATTTCCCTGGCCTCGTAGGCGCGGAGTTTCCGGACGTTGGGGCGGACGAGTCTCTTAATATCCATAGGTGAAAAATTATAACACTTTAAATCCGAATCTGTATTGTTTAATCAGTCAGTTACTTTTAAAGAACCCCCTTGAAAGTTTCAGCGAAGCGAAGGGCCATTGGCCCTTTTTTCTTTTTTGTTGACGTTGGGGCCCCGAAGAGAGATCGCAGAGCCCCAAAAGGTAAAGCTCTACGGTATGACCTTGTTCAGGGCGTACTCCACTATTCCGGTTGCGCCGGCCTTCTTGAGCCTGGGGATTATGTCCCTCACGGTGCGCTCGTCGAGCACCACGTCGATGGCGTACCAGCCTTTGTCCGTAAGGGGGGCGATGGTGGGCGAGTGCATCGAGGGGAGGAGGGTCATTATCTTTTTAATTGCCCCCTCCGGCACGTTCATCTTAAGGCCCACCTTCTCCTCGGCGGCCAGCGCGCCCTTAAGGAGCAGGACGATGTTTTCAATCTTCTGCCGCTTCCAGGGGTTTTTCCATGCCTTCCTGTTCGCTATGAAGCGGGTGGTGGACTCAAGAAGCGTATCCACAATTCTGAGGTTATTGGCCCTTAAGGAAGAGCCCGTCTCAGTAAGCTCCACTATCGCGTCTGCAAGCTGCGGGGGCTTGACCTCGGTGGCGCCCCACGAGAAGTCCACCACCGCCTTCACGCCCTGTGAGCGCAGGTATTTCTTGGTGAAGTTTACAAGCTCGGTGGCCACCCTCTTGCCCTTGAGGTCTTTTACCTTCTTGATCTTCGAGTCGTTCGGAACTGCCAGCACCCATTTTACGGGCCTGAGCCCCTCTTTTGCGTATATTAGCTCGGTGACCTCCTGCACGCTTGCGCCCTGCTCCATTATCCAGTCCTTGCCGGTGAGGCCGCAGTCTATGATGCCGTTTTCGACATAGCCCGCCATCTCCTGCGCCCTGATAAGCATGGCGGAGATAGAGGCGTCGTCGAACTCGGGATAATAGGAGCGGCTGGATATATTGATGTGGTATCCGGCCTTCCTGAAAAGTTTCAAGGTCGATTCCTGGAGGCTTCCCTTCGGAAGCCCTAATTTCAGCAATTTCTTTGACATCACTTAAGATAGCAGATGCTTAAGGGGGTTTTCAATCAGAATTGCCGTCTTTGCGAGGAGCGGAGCGACGAAGGGCGGTTCGGGAATTCTGATGCAGTGGCCTCAGTAGCGGGTTACGTTGAGGACGCCCTTTGTCTGCGCTATTTTGTTCATTAGCCGCTGCAGCTGCGCCTT
>DAOUWH010000173.1 GCA_030667205.1 Nitrospirota bacterium | reverse complement strand
TCCACTGCCTGAGCCTGTAGTACACATAGCAGAGGTTGTTATGCGCATCGGAATATTTCGGGTCTATCCTGGCTGCGTTCTGAAAATGCTCCTCCGCGGCCCCGAGGTCCTGAAGCTCAAGATACACATTGCCCAGGGCGTTGTGTATCTCCTTGTTGTTGGGGTCGAACGTGAGCGCCGTCTGGAATTCCACAAACGCGGGCTGTATGTTTCCGCTGTTTAGCTGCGAAACTCCAAGCTTGTAATGGGCCTGTGCCTTCTTGACGTCCTCTACGCCTGTAGTAGCACATGAGCAGAGGACGACAAGCAACATTGCAATCAGCAACCTTAACGCAACCATGTACTCACCTCTAATGAATTTGCATGCTATATATTAGCAAAAAACCATGCGGCATGGTATATTCTTTTAAATCTGCTGTCAATACGGGAGGCATATTTTGTCGGATACTGAAAATTCAAACCCCGCATCAAAGGGCATCGACGCGCTTTCAGTGGCCGAAGTGCTCGGCCTGATGCATAAGGAAGACGCCGTTGCGGTCGAGGCTGTCGGGGCGCGCCTCGCCGACATCGAAAAGGCCGTAACGGATGCCGTAAGAGCAATCGAGGGCGGAGGAGGGGTCTTCTACATCGGCGCGGGCACGAGCGGGAGGCTCGGGGTCCTGGATGCGGCCGAGATACCGCCCACCTTCGGGGAAAAAAGCTTTAAGGCAGTAATGGCAGGAGGAGAAAGGGCCGTAATCGGAGCGGTCGAGGGCGCCGAGGACGACGAGGAGGCGGGTAGGAAAGCCGCATCCGAAATCAGTGGCAGGGACATGGCTCTGGGGATATCGGCAAGCGGCAGAACGCCATTCGTGCTGTCCGTGCTTAAGGAGGCCAAATCCAGAGGGGCCCTCTGCTGGCTCATCACGTGTAACGAAATAGAGAGATACCCCTTCCTCGACGGCATGATAACGCTCCCCACGGGCCCCGAGCTCGTGGCCGGCTCGACGCGCCTTAAGGCCGCGACCGCGACGAAACTCGCCTTAAACATGCTTTCAACCGCAACGATGATAAAACTCGGCGGGGTCTATGACGGTCTCATGGTGGACGTCGTGCCCTCGAACAGAAAACTCATTGCGCGCGCAGAGGGCATCATCATGCACATCACGGGGTGCAGCAGGAAGGAGGCCTCCGCTTATTTAAAAGAATCCGGGATGAGGCCGAAGGTGGCCTCCCTGATGAAGTTTAAAAACCTCTCACGTGAAGATGCCGAAAGGCTGCTTAAAGAGGCAGGGGGCTCGCTCAGGAGGGCGATGGAGGGGTAATGTGCCTGCCGCCGGGGCCCGTCGCGCGCTAAAAGGATTCACTGACCTGTTCGCGCTTTATGGCGTCCGCCACGCGCACTACCATCGCCATCTCGCGGACGTCGTGCACCCTAACGATGTTGGCGCCCTTGAGCACCGCAGCCGTAACCGTGGCGGCCGTGCCGAAGATACGCTCCGAAGGAGGGATGCCGCCCAGGACGCTCCCGATGAAGGCCTTTCTTGAGGGACCCACCATGACGGGTTTTTCGAAGAGCGTGAATTCATGAAGTCTGTTGATCACCTCAAGATTGTGGTCAAAAGTTTTTCCGAAGCCGATGCCCGGGTCTATGACAACCATGTCTTTCCCTATGCCCGCGTCCTCGGCAATGCGGATGCTTTCCCTGAGGTAGTCCATAATCTCCGGCACGAAGGCCTCGTATATGGGATTTTGCTGCATGTCGCGGGGCGTGCCCTTTATGTGCATCAGTACGACGGGCACCCCGTGCTCCGAGACCACCGAAGGCATCTCGGGGTCGAACCTCAGGCCGCTTATGTCGTTTACCATCGAGGCTCCCGCCCCGAGCGCGGCCCTTGCGACATCGGCCCTGTATGTGTCTATGGATACGGGGACATCGACCTCGCCCGTTATGGCCTCTATAACCGGAATTGTGCGCCCGAGTTCCTCGTCTGCCGATACGGGCTCCGAGCCCGGCCTTGTCGATTGGCCGCCGACGTCGATTATGTCCGCGCCTTCGGAGACCATCTGTAAAACCCTTTCGACTGCGTGTGATTTTTCAAGATAAAGCCCGCCGTCCGAGAACGAGTCAGGGGTGACGTTCAGAATCCCCATGATGTGGGTCTTTTTTGAGAAGTCCAGCGAATAGCCGCGCCAGGCGAGCTTCATGGTTTAACTGGCAGGGGTCTCTTCGGGCGCCTCTTCGGGCTGGGGCTCGCCCTGATTCCGGGCTTTCATCTCCTGCAGGAGTCCGTCTATCGCGTCGGCATTCATCGTCTCTATCTCAAGAAGTCTTTTAGCGAAGGATTCAAGTACATCGAGGTTGTCCGCCAGGAGCGTCCTGGCCCGCTCGTACGCCCCGGTCACTAGCCTCTTGACCTCGTAGTCGATATCCTCGGCGGTCTTTTCGCTGTAGTCCTTGTGCTTTGCTATATCTCTGCCGAGGAATATCTGCTCGTCCCTCTTGCCGAAGGTCACCGGACCCAGTTTCTCGCTCATTCCCCATTCGGTGACCATGCGCCTTGCGATGTCAGTGGCGCGCTCAAGGTCGTTTCCGGCACCCGTGGTCATGTGCTTAAGGGCAAGCTCCTCCGCGGCCCTCCCGCCCAGAAGCACCGAAAGGGCGTTGTCCAGGTAGTTTTTGTCGTGGGTGTAGCGGTCGTCCACCGGAAGCTGCTGGGTAGCCCCAAGCGTCCTCCCCCTGGGAATGATTGTCACCTTGTGTATCGGGTCCGTGCCGGGCGTGAGCTTCGCCACGAGGGCATGTCCCGCCTCGTGATAGGCGGTGTTTTTCTTTTCCTCGTCGCTTATTACCATGCTCCTTCTTGCAACGCCCATTAGCACCTTGTCCTTTGCATCCTCGAAGTCGGACATGTCCACGCTGGTCTTTGACTTCCTCGCCGCAAGCAGGGCGGCCTCGTTAACGAGGTTTGCGAGGTCCGCACCCGTGAACCCCGGCGTACCTCGCGCAAGGGTCTTAAGGTCTACTTTCTCGTCCAGAGGTATGTTCTTTTTGTGGACGTTAAGTATCTGCTCCCTGCCCTTTACGTCGGGGGTGGGCACTACTATCTGGCGGTCGAACCTCCCCGGCCTGAGAAGCGCGGGGTCGAGCACGTCGGGCCGGTTGGTGGCCGCAAGGATGATTACCCCCTCTTTGCCTTCGAACCCATCCATCTCCACAAGGAGCTGGTTGAGGGTCTGCTCGCGCTCGTCGTGTCCGCCGCCGAGGCCCGCGCCCCTGTGGCGCCCCACAGCATCTATCTCGTCCACGAAGACTATGCACGGGGCGGTCTTCTTGGCCTGGTCGAAGAGGTCCCTTACCCTCGAGGCCCCCACGCCGACGAACATCTCGACGAAGTCAGAGCCGGAGATGCTGAAAAACGGCACCGAGGCCTCGCCCGCAATGGCCCTTGCAAGGAGGGTCTTGCCCGTGCCCGGCGCGCCCACGAGGAGCACGCCCTTGGGTATCTTTCCGCCGAGTGCGGTGAACTTCTTGGGGTCCCTCAGAAACTCGACTATCTCCTGCACTTCTTCCTTTGCCTCGTCGATGCCGGCGACGTCGGCAAACGTTATCTTTACCTGCTTCTCGGTCACGAGGCGTGCCCTGGACTTCCCGAACGACATCGCCTTTGTGCCCCCGGCCTGCATCTGCCGCATGAAGAATATCCAGATGAGGGCAAGGAATATTATCGGCCCCCACGAGAAGAAGAAACTGACATACCATGGGCTCTCGTCGGGGGGCTTGGCGGTTATCTCAACGCCCTTTTCCTTGAGCAGACCTACCATGTCGGGGTAGTCTGCGACGTAGGTATTGAACTTTTTTCCGTCGGTGAAACGGCCCGTGACGTCTTGCTCCTTGATGACCACTTCCTTGACCTCGCCCGCCTCGACCCTTGCGATAAATTCGGAGACCGTTATCCCGGTTTCGGTCTTTTTTGGCGCGCTCAGGAGGTTGAAAAGGAGTATCATCATGACGCCTATAAGGAGCCAGATGAAGAGCCCTCGGAACATGTTCATATTTTTAACGTCTTTTTTCATGCTGTTTTTATTTTAGCACACATCCGGCAATTCTGCCCTTTGCAAATCAACAAGTTTTCTTATACCCTGGCGCGCAAGTTTGATGAGTTCATCGAGGGTTTCGGGGCTAAAAGGGTTGGACTCGGCAGTGCCCTGCAC
>DAOUWH010000256.1 GCA_030667205.1 Nitrospirota bacterium | reverse complement strand
TGCCCGCGGATTGTACGATGCCATTGAGGTCGCTGCCGCTTATGTTTACCTCCACGGTCCTGCCCCTTCCGAGGCGGGTCTGGAATATCCCGGCCTGCATGCTTATGCCGAACATCCCGGGGTTGGAAAATATCAGCCTGCTAAACAGGGGCAGGAGTTCACCCGCGCGCTTTTCTTGCGTGCTTATTGCCCCGGAAAGCATTATCCCCGGAGAACCCACGTAAAACATGTTGTCGATTCCGGGGAGCCCCCCGTGGTCCTTGCCCATATGAGGCTGGGCTCCCCTCATGAAGTTCTCGCCTATGTGCTGCCTCTCCTCGTATGAGAGGCCCGGTGGAGGCACAAGAATGCTTATCACAAGGTTCCTGTTGCCCTGTGGCAGGTACTCCATCTTTGGGAAAAGGGCATATGCGGTTATTAAGGCCGCGGCGGTCAGCGAAACGACTGTTACAAGCCTGCTTTCCCTGGTCGCGATGGCGCGGGCCACGAGTGCCGTTATTGCATCTACGGCCTTTGAGCCAAAACCCGCCAGCAGTCTCTTTCCCGTCTTTTTCTTCTCTTTTGCAAGGCTGAATATCTGCTTTGAAAACATCGGTATGACCGAAACGGATACGAACAGGCTAAGTGTGATTGCCGAGACCACCGCGATGGCGATGTCCCTGAACAGCTGGCCCGCCTCTTCCTCCAGAAACACCACCGGCAGGAACACGGCAACAGTTGTGAGTGTCGAGGCAAGTATCGCGCCCCATACCTCAGTGGCGCCGTCGTAGGCGGCATCGAACGGGGACTTACCCATCTTGCGGTGCCGGTCGATGTTCTCTATCACCACAATCGCGCTGTCCACGAGCATGCCCACGGCAAAGGCGATCCCGGCGAGGCTCACGACATTGAGGTTCCTGCCCATGAGGTGCATGGCCACGAATGCGCCGAATACGCTTATGGGTATCGCCGTGGCCACGACGACCGTGGAGCGGACGCTTCCGAGGAATATCAGAAGCACTATCACGGCCAGGACCCCGCCGATTGCGATGTTCTGCTTTATGAGGTTTATGGCGCCATTGATGTAAGGCCTCTGGTCGTAGACCCAGTCAATGTAAATTCCACGGGGCCTCATCTTCTCGGCATTGAGCCACTGGACGACATCGTATACCCTGTCGGTCATCTCAAGGATATTGGTGCCCACCTCGGGCATTATACCCACTGCCATGCCGTCCTCGCCGTTATGGATCATGGCGGTGTCCTTCTTCGCATAGCCATGCCTGACCTCGGCCACGTCTCCGAGCAGGACGCGCCTCTGCCCTGTGGAACGGAGCACCACGCTCTCGATGTCGTCGGGGGATTTAAACTCCGCCGTGGTCCTTATCCTGAAGTCCCTCCGGCCCACACCTAAAGTGCCTGCGGAGACGTTGGCGTTTTCGGCCCTTAAAGTGTTTATCATGTCGTTGATCGTGAAGCCGTAGGCCGCAAGCCGTGTGGGGTTTACCACCACGTGCATCTCCTCCGCCCTTCCGCCGCCGAGGAACAGGTCGGCCACGCCCTCGACCCTTTCGAGGTGCTGCTTTACCTCGTCCTCGAAAAATGTTTTATAAGTGTCAATTCCGCGTGGGTTGCCCTCCTCGGCCTTCAGTATCATCCAGATGACCGGAGAGGTGGCCGAGCCTGTGGCGCTTATCACCGGGCGGTCCACGCCCTCGGGGTAGGCCTTCACCTCGTTGACCTTGTTCGAGACCCTCAGGAGCGCGTTGTCGACGTCGGTGCCGATGGAAAACCTCAGGGTAACGGTGCCCCGGCCGTTAAGGGAGTCGCTTTCCATCTCCACGAGGCCGGGGATGCCTTTAAGGACCTTTTCCTGCTCCTCGATTATGTCGCGCTCGATCTCGTACGGGGTGGCCCCCCTCCACGTGGTCGTCACCGTGATCTCGGGCTCGGTCACGGTGGGGCTTAGCTGGTAGGGCATGCGCAGAAGACCTATTATGCCGAAAAGCACCACCAGTATCACGCCCACTAAGACCGTGACGGGCTTTTTTATAGAAAAACCAATGAAGTCCATTTATTGATTTATAACCTGTACGGGCTGGCCGTCCATAATGCGCTCGTTGCCCTTTACTACGGCCTTCATCCCGGCCTGAAGCCCCGGCCCGGCGATACCCACCATCTTCTTGTGGTATCCGATAACCCCCACGGGTATCATCTTTGCCTTTGACTCCATGATTACGAACACAACGTCCATCCCGAACTTTTTAATGACAGCATCGCGTGGCACTATAAGGCCCTTTATCCTGCCGCCGGAGGGAAGCACGGTACGCGCCTCCATCCCCTCCTTGAGTTTTCCCGCAGGGTTTTTCGCCCTTATCTTTACGGGGAATGTCCTT
>DAOUWH010000247.1 GCA_030667205.1 Nitrospirota bacterium | reverse complement strand
TTTACATCGCTGTCCATGGAAAGCGTAACCACCCTGACCTTCGGGGCCTCCATACTATCAAGAAATTCGCCCGCATCCTTGAGATTGCTCATGCTAAGGCCGGACAAAAACGGAAGATAGGCCAGTGTCGCCAGCACCACCGAGGAGACGACCGCCGCCGAGACGACGAACCTCCGGAGTTCCGCTGCCCTGATGCCGGCAAGCCCGTATGCGGCCATGAGGCAGAGCATTGGAAATACCGGCACCAGGTACCTTATCCTTCTAATCCCCATCAGGAGCATCAGGGCCGGCAACCACAGGACTACCAGATATTTAAAATCCTTCTTTCTCGCCGCTCGGTACGCCGAATACAGCGCAGCGGCGGTGACAAAAGGATGGACATGAAAAAGAAAGGTCGAAGTGAAGCTTTCGCTCCACCGCCCGAGCCCCGCCCTCTGGTACTCGATGAGAAACCTTATCTGCTGTGCGACAACGTCCATCTTGTACAGTAAAAGCCCGCCCGCCAGGGCTGCGCCCAGGAGGAATATGCCGCCACCTCTTCTCAGCACCGTCCCGGGCGCCTCCTTAAGGAGCACAACGAACGCAACGGCGAGCACCGAGAGCATTAGCCAGAGTGAATACTTTGAAAACACCGCAAAAAACACCGCAACTGACGCAATGAAAATTGCCGCACCGCCCCTCTTCAGCGCAAGGATGACAGTATAGAGCGCAAGGGCAAGGAAGAACATCGAGGGCACATCCACGAGCATCAGGGGCACCTGGGTGTAAAGATAAGGCACAGCCATCAAAAGCGCCCCTGCCGCAAGCCCCACGGTCTCGTCCCAGAGTTCTTTTCCTATGCGTGCCGTCAGCACGACTGTGGCGGAGAACATAGCGGTCGTAATGACCTGTACAACGATTCTCGATTCGCCAAACACCTTGAAGGCCAGTCCGTAGACAAAAGGCATGAGAGGCAAGTCGGTCCAGGCACCGATCTGGCCGCCCCACTCCGCAAGAAAAAACCCGACGCCATAGAGTTCGAGGTGCTTGGCCTGCGTAAAATACCTCGATGCGTCCACTATGGCCTCCGGCGTCCGCCAGAACAAAGAGCATATCAGAAAAGACAGTACCCCGAGCAGCGCCGGGCGGGGCTCCGGAAGCCTCGAGGCCGCCCACGCAAGCAGGACTCCCCCCATAAGGGCGGCATATATCCAGGTGGCCGAGACCGTATTGAAAACCCAGTTCCACCTCACGAGGCGGTTGTCATCCAGAGAACGCAGGGTAAAAAGCGCGGCAAAAAGCAGCAACGCCAGAAGGGCGGCTGCAAGGATTTGAAAGGTTTTATTAGACTCAGGCAAAACGCTTTAATGTGCGGTAAGGGTTTTTAATGAAACCTTCTCCGCACAGCCATCATCTCCTATTTAACTACAGGTTTAACTGCAGGATAATTTTTCTTCGCTATCCAAGCTGTGGACAGTTTTTGAAATTCCACGGCCATATCAGTACCGGCATAGGCCGGACTGCTGTCAACATCAAATACTAAATATTGCGATCAGACGGCTTATCTCGGCCCCCTTTATTCTCCCCCCGGTTACCACCTCTACCAGCAGACAACCTTGTCAAAGGAAAACATGTCGTCGACAATAGCCTCGTAAGAGGTCTCTTTCTTCGACAGGTCCACTACCTTGACCTCATTGGCCGCCGACTGCACTTCTATTACCTTTGAGGAAAGCTCTGTCGGCCCATCGCTAAGCATATGAAGTATCTTCATCATTACCACCCTTCGCTGTTTACAGGTTTATGACCCTGTCTGCGTCGTGCATCATGTTGGCATTGTTGAACTGGCTGCCGCAGACTATACCCTCTGGAATGCCTTCGGTCGAAACATTAAGCCCCTTCGCGCTGTGGTCGCAGAAGCTCATCGAAACACCCTCTCTCTTGCACAGGGCGTTAAAAGACTCGCTCCCGAGAAGCTTGGTGCCGTCATCCATGTTGAAAATGATTACCTCGTGCCCTTTGCTGATGGCGGCGTCCGTCAGACCCAGCACGTCCTCGAGGTGTCTGTCGGTCGTAACAAGAATCCCCAATTTCATGGTTTCCTCCTTGCAGAAATTTTATTACGCTCCCATGCTGTAGAAGATATTTAAATTCAAAGGCCCTAAAATTGTCAATACCAAATTGCGGCCCTGCCTGAAGATTCCCGGCCCCGGCTCCGGTATAATCCTATTATGAGGCACTACCTGAGCGGCGGCTGCGCGCTTAAGCGGCTTGAGTCGCCCTGCGTCTACAACATCCGCAGCGACGAGCTCTACGAACTCGACGGGGAGGCCTTCGAGCTGCTTAAGAGGTGCGCCTCGCCCGGCGGTTGCGAGGCTCCGGAAGGCGAATTCTCAGACTATTGCGCAGTCGAAGGGATACTCAGCAAGGTAGACCACGGCCAGAGGAGGCCGCCCTTAAGGGCCTCGCCATTGCCATCGCTCAGGTACCTGGAGCTTCAGATAACCCGCCGGTGCAACCTCCGCTG
>DAOUWH010000107.1 GCA_030667205.1 Nitrospirota bacterium | reverse complement strand
GACCTGCCCGGCGCCCATGTCCTCGGGCCTTGCGTTATGCTCGGGGGTCTCGATGATTAGCTCGTTCGCGCCTATGCTGTTCATCGCGTCGTACATCCCCAGGCCCCTTCTTCCGAGGTCTCCCTCGGGAATGAGGATCGGCCTGAAACTCGGGATTACCCTGGCCTGCCAGGCCCCGTCGTCCTGCCTTATGGCCAGTATCTCCGGCGGGGTTTCGGCCTCACGGCCGGCACAGAGGACACATGTATCTTCCTGTGCGGGAGGGGAAAGGGGGGGGTAGTCGCCGGGGGCACGGGAGGTGCTCAGCACCGCCACCCACCTTGAGAGTATGGGGTCTTTCCTCAGTGTGTGCATCATAAAGACCTTTCGTATATGAGCTTAAGCCCCTTCAGGGTCAGGGCGGGCTCGACGTAGTCGGCCCTGCCGAGATGCGGGAGCACATGCTCATGCGCTCCACCTGTCACGGCGACCCTGTAAGTCTCGCCCTGCAGTGCCTCGACCTCTGATATAAGTCTTTCGACGGCGCCTGCTGTCCCGTATATGATACCAGAAAGAATGGAGTCCGTAGTATCCCTGCCAAGGGCCTCACTTACGGCCCCAAGCGTTACCTCGGGGAGTCTTGCGGTCTCGCCCGACAGGGCCCTTCCCATGAGGACCGGCCCGGGAAGTATAGCCCCCCCTATGTAGATTCCTCCTTTTCCTATAAAATTAAGTGTGGTCGCGGTGCCCAGGTCCACGACGACTACCGGGGCTCCGAATAGCTCCGCCGCGGCCGCGGACTCCGCGATCCTGTCCGCGCCGAGTTCTTCCGGGCTTTTTATATCTAGCTTCAACCCATGTGCCGATTCATGGCTTATTACAAGCGGCTCTTTCCCTGTCGCACTTTTCGCTCCCTCGCTCACTGCCCCGGTGTGGCCGGGCACCACCGAGCACAGCGCAACCCCGTCTGGGCTTTTGCCCTCCAGGATCTCTCTTAAGATGTCGGCGTAATCCGACGGCGTTTTAAGCGGGTGGGTCTGTACCTTTTGGACCGTAAGCTCGGGGGCGAACAGCCCTGTAGTAATAGATGAGTTGCCTATATCGATGGCAAGGAGCATAACAATATTATACAGGGGAGGCTTCCTTTAGAGGGATTTGTGCTTTTGGAAAAACACCGGTACGGCGCCGGGCTTCCCGGGGGC
The DNA here is from genome assembly GCA_030667205.1 of Nitrospirota bacterium. Taxonomy (GTDB): domain Bacteria; phylum Nitrospirota; class Thermodesulfovibrionia; order Thermodesulfovibrionales; family JdFR-86; genus DAOUWH01. The sequence goes on along the minus strand of DAOUWH010000107.1, from coordinate 5,029 downwards.
GCCCGATGCGCGCGCAAGGAGGGACTCTATCCTGTCGCGCATCTGCGGGGAGGCCCAGTCCTGCTCGCCCATAAAGAGCTTGACCACGGTGCCGCTGCGGTCTATAAGAAAGGTGGTTGGCAGGGAATTTACCCCATAGAGTTTCGTGACCCTTCCGCTCCTGTCATGGAGTATGGGGAAGTTCACGGGGGTCTCGCTCAGGAATTCCCTGATGCCCACTGCGGAGCTGTCGGTGCTTACGCCTATCACCTCAAGCCCGCCGCCGCGGTAGTCGTGGTAGAGCTGCTCGAGGCCCGGCATCTCCACCTTGCAGGGCGGGCACCACGTGGCCCAGAAGTTAAGCACGATTACCTTGCCCCTCATGGCGGTTATCGATACGTAGCTTCCGGCCATGTCCCTCATGGCGAACTCCGAGGCCTTGGCGCCCACCAGGGAATTCGGCCCGAAAGGGGCCACAGACCCCGCCGTGGCCAGGACAAGGGCTAACGTAAGAAGGGAAGTCCTTATGGCCACTCGTGCAACCATAATTGCGTAAATTATACTTTTTTTATAACTTTTATATCAAGGGGATATGGCGCCGGAGGCGCCTTTGACTATTTATGCCCTGTGGGTATAAAATTTTTGAATGCAGCACTCTGATTACGTCCCCCTTCATCTGCACACATGGTACAGCCTCCTTGACGGCGCCATAGGGATTGCCGAGCTCGTGAAGGCCGCGTCATCCTTCAAGATGCCCGCGGTGGCCATCACCGACCACGGGAACCTCTTCGGCGCGGTTGAATTCTATAAAAAAGCCGTGCGTGCGGGCATTAAACCCATCATCGGCTGCGAGGTGTATGTAGCCCCCGGGAGCCGTCTTGACAGGACGAGGGGCGATGCCGAGGGGGCTGCCTTCCACCTGATACTCCTTGCCCGGGACAACGCGGGGTACCGGAACCTCATTACCCTTGTATCGAGGGCCTACACCGAGGGTTTTTACTACAAGCCAAGGATAGATAAGGAGCTCCTTGAGCAGTACAGCGGGGGCCTCATAGGCCTTAGCGCGTGCCTCAAGGGCGAAGTGCCCTTCTACCTCAGGCAGGGCGACCTGGAGCGGGCCAGAGAGGCAGCCCTTGCCTACAAGCACATCCTCGGCCCCGAGAACTTCTACCTCGAACTCCAGGCAAACGGCCTCGATGAGCAGGAAGAGGTGAACAAAAAGCTCGTCGAGCTTTCAAAGGAGCTGCACATCGGCCTTGTGGCCACCAACGACTGCCACTACCTGAGGCAGGAGGACTCCCGCGCACATGAAATACTCCTGTGCATACAGACCGGGCGCACCATGAGCGACCCCAACAGGATGCGCTTTCAGACGGACGGTTTCTATTTTAAAAGTCCCGATGAGATGAAGGAAGCCTTCAAAGAAATACCCGAGGCAGTGCTTAACACAAGGGCCATAGCCGAGAGGTGCAACGTCGAGTTCGAGCTTGGCAAGTTCATGCTCCCGAAGTTCGAGCCCCCGGAGGAGTTCGAAAGGGCCTCGGACTACATACATGTGCTTGCCCAGAAGGGTCTTCAGGAGAGGTTCGGCGGAGAGCCGCCGGAGGGCTACTCAGAGAGGCTTGAGCATGAGCTGGCGGTAATCAGGAAGATGGGTTATTCGTCGTATTTCCTCATAGTGCGCGATTTCATAAACTTCGCGAAGCAGAGCGATATACCCGTAGGGCCGGGCAGGGGCTCTGCCGCCGGGAGCCTTGTGGCCTATACCCTCGGCATTACGGAGATAGACCCGATAAGGTACGGCCTGCTCTTTGAGAGGTTCCTCAACCCCGAGAGGGTGAGCATGCCCGACATCGACGTGGATTTCTGCAAGGACAGAAGGCCCGAAGTCATAAATTACGTCGCTGACAAATACGGCCACGACCACGTGGCCCAGATAATAACCTTTGGCACCATGGCCGCGCGCGCGGCCATAAGGGACGTGGCAAGGGCGATGGATTTCCCGTACGCCGAGGCCGACAAGCTTGCGAAGCTTGTGCCCGAAGGCCCCAAGGTAAAGCTGAAGGCTGCCATAAAGAAAGAGCCCAGGCTCAAGGAGGCGTACGAGGGGGACGAGAGGGTGCGCGAACTGCTGGACGTCGCGATGAGGCTTGAGGGCCTCGCAAGGCACGCCTCCACGCACGCCGCGGGGGTGGTCATCTCGCCCCAGCCGCTTACGGACTACACGCCGCTTTACAGAAACCCCTCGGACGAGACCGTCACCACGCAGTTCGACATGGGCGCGATCGATAGCATGGGGCTTATAAAGTTCGACTTCCTCGGTTTAAAAACCCTTACCATCATAGAGAAGACCCTGGAATACATAAAAGAGGGCGGGACGGATTTCTCGCTTAAGAAGATGCCCCTGGACGACAAGCCAACCTTTGAACTCCTCGGCGGGGGGCACACAACCGGGGTATTCCAGCTTGAGAGCCCGGGCATGCGCGAGATACTTAGAAAGATGCGGCCCACCCGGTTTGAGGACCTCATAGCCCTGGTCGCCCTGTACAGGCCGGGCCCTATCGGAAGCGGCATGATAGACGATTTCATAAAGAGAAAGGCCGGCCAGACCCCTGTAAAGTATCCCCTGCTCCAGCTAAAGGAGATACTGGACGAGACCTACGGAGTGATACTCTACCAGGAGCAGGTCATGAGCATCGCCAACAAACTCGCCGGCTTCACGATGGGGCAGGCCGACGTGCTCCGAAAGGCGATGGGCAAGAAGCGGCCCGAGGAGATGGAAAAACAGGAGGCCGCGTTCATAAAGGGCGCGAAGGAAAACCATATCTCGGAGAAAAAGGCAAAGGGCATCTTCGACCTCATGGCCAAGTTCGCAGAGTACGGCTTCAACAAGTCGCATTCGGCGGCCTACGCCTATATCGCGTACCAGACGGCATATCTTAAGGCCCACTTCCCCGTGCACTTCATGGCCGCCACCATGAGCGCCGACATCGACAATACCGACAAGATAGTGAAGTCCATCCGGGAGTGCAGGAGCATGTCTATAGAAATACTCCCCCCCGACATAAACCTCTGCGGCAAGGAGTTCACGGTGACCGAAGGCGGCATCCGCTTCGGGCTCGGCGCGGTCAAGGGAGTGGGCGCCTCGGCGATAGACTCGATACTGGCCACGAGGGAGCAGGGGGCGTTTAACTCCTTCGAAGATTTCATGGGTAGGGTAGATACAAAAAAAGTTAACAAGAAGGTCGTCGAAAGCCTTATCAGGGCCGGGGCATTCGATTCGCTGAACCCCGAAAAAGAGGAGTCGCCTTCGCTTGGGTCCCTCTGTCGCTGGCGGGCCGCGGCGTCCGAGGAAATAAAGGGCGGGCAGACCCCATCGCTCGGCCTTTTCGGCACGCCGGAGGAGGCGCAACAGGAGGCGGGTTGGGACGAGGCCGAGCTTCTGAGGTTTGAGAAAGATGCACTCGGCTTCTACATAAGCGGCAGTCCCCTGAGCAAGTACAAAAAAGTGCTTTCCCTGATGAACGTAAGCGAAATCCCTGCCCTGGACGCCCTTGAGGACAGGGCCGATGTCGAGACCGCGGGTGTGGTCTCCGCCGTAAAGAGGCTCAGGACCCGGGGCAAGGGCGAAAGCATGGCCTACATGAGCATCGAGGACGAGGGCGCGGTCGAGGTCATAGTGTTACCAGACCTCTACAGGCAGAAGGGGGGACTCCTTGAAAAAGACGCGTACGTCCTGGTAAAGGGCACACTCGACAAGACCGACAAGGGCATGAAGCTCATAGCAAGGGAGCACTCCAGCCTCGACGACATCATAAGCGAAAACGGAAACGGCCACAAGGCGGAGCTCAGCATAAGCGGCACGGGCCACGACCTGAAGGCGCTTAAAAAACTTCTCGAAGGCTCGCGCGGCCGGATGCCGCTTTACCTCAGGATAAGGGCCGGGGGCACCGAGACCCTTGTCCAAACGTCATTGAGCGTTCAGCTGGATGGGAACCTGATTGAGGGGGTGGAGAATTATTTCGGGAAAGGGGCACTGAAAGTAGTATAGAATATACCTAATATGGGTAATTATCTCGATTTCGAAAAACCCCTCGAGGATATCGCGCTCAGGATAGAGGAACTCAGGCGGCTGGGCGAGGCCGGAGACGAAGAGACGGCCGCCGAACTCAAGCGGCTTGAAGAAGATGCCCGCAAGACGAGCATGGATATCTTCTCGAAACTCACCAGGTGGCAGAAGACCCAGATCGCGCGCCACCCCGACAGGCCCCACTCGCTGGACTATATAAGGCTTATAGCGGAGGACTTCGTCGAGCTTCACGGCGACAGGGCCTTCTCCGACGACCCTGCGGTGGTTGGCGGCCTTGGCAGTGTAGGAGGGCGCACGGTGATGCTCATCGGGCACCAGAAGGGCAGGGGCGTTAAGAAGAAAATCCAGCGGAACTTCGGCCAGCCCCACCCCGAGGGCTACCGGAAGGCCCTCAGGCTTATGAGGCTTGCCGAGCAATTCAAAAAGCCCGTGGTTACGTTTATAGACACGCCCGGCGCCTACCCCGGCATAGGCGCCGAGGAAAGGGGCCAGGCAGAGGCCATCGCCACGAACCTCATGGAGATGTCCCGCCTGAGGACCCCGATAGTCTCGGTCGTGATAGGCGAGGGCGGAAGCGGAGGGGCCATAGCCCTGGGGGTGGCCGACAGGCTCTTCATGCTTGAGCACTCGATATACTCTGTAATATCCCCGGAGGGCTGCGCCTCCATCCTCTGGCGCAAAAACGGCGACCTCACCCAGGATGATTTCTCACGCGCGGCAGATGCCCTGAAGCTTACGGCGCAGGATATAAAAGAGTTCGACATCATCGACGGCATAATCCCCGAGCCCACGGGCGGCGCGCACAGGGATTACGAGGGCATGGCCCAGGGCATAAGGGACACCGTAAATAAAGCGCTCGACGAGCTTACCCCCCTGGACTCTGATACCCTTATCAATCAAAGATACGAGAGGCTAAGACATCTCGGAAGCTTTATTGAGAAGGGGTCGTAGACCCCTCTT
>DAOUWH010000270.1 GCA_030667205.1 Nitrospirota bacterium | reverse complement strand
GCGAGGCCGCATGGCACACAAGGACAACCAGCAGTGTCAAAAAAATTCTCAGCATGAACTCTTAGTATAAAAAATCCCGCCAGGCCATTGCCAGTTGGGGGGTGAGGTTCCTTCATTTGACTTGGAGACTGTAGATGTAATAAAGTTACTTTTTGACTTAAAATTCACGAAAGCAGGCAGGAAAAAACTCTGATGGAAAAGCCTATCGAATCGATTGAGGACCTCCCGCCCGAGGAGCAGGAGCGCGTAAAGCGCATGCTCGTAAAGCTCATGGAGCTTGGCATAGGCGCCGTCTACGGCGATGAGGACGACGGAGAGGCTGAGGCGCTTGTCGACTGCGACTCGATGTTAGGGAAGTGCAAATCAGCATGCTGCACTTTCCACTTCGCGCTCACCAAAGAAGAGGCAGATGCCGGTAATATAGCCCACAACCCCAAGAGGCCTTTCTTCGTAAAAAGAGAGGACGACGGGTACTGTACCCACATGGACAGGGACACCTTACGATGCCTTATCTGGGCCGAAAGGCCCGCAAGGTGCCGGAAGTACGACTGCCGCAAGGACCCCGAGCTAAAAGACGCCGAATGGGTTTAACAGCCTATTGCTGCTTCTGCTGTTCTTCCTGCTGCATCTTTATCAGCCGTTCGGTCTCCTCCTCGACCATCTTGTGTTTTGGTAGAACTCCTCGCTCCTAAGGTGCTTATGCAGGTTGGCGGTCTTGCCCGCGGGGACGATGGCCTCGGCAAGGCTCTGCTTAAGGCCCCTCGTCAGCTCCCTGATTATCGAACCGTCCTTTGTGCTAAAGGGCTCTATGTCGCCGTATCCTGTTTTCATAATCATCTGAGGAAGACATACCTGCCCGCAATCGACAGAAGCGCAATGGCGAGCATCGCCTTTATCAGGCGCTGGGGGACGTATCTCTGCGCCCTTGCGCCGAGGTACATCCCTACGAACCCGCCCGCGCCGAACAGCGCCCCCAGCAGCCAGTCCGGAGAAGTGTCCATGGCCGAGGGCATGGCGCTATAGAAAAAGACTCCCGCCACAGAGGTTATCAGCGTGCCCATGAGCGCCGCACCGGCCACCGTATAGACCGGCAGCCCCAGCACCGACACCAAAAACGGCGCTATTATCGCCCCGCCGCCGATGCCGTACGTGCCGCCCACGATGCCCACGGCGGAGGAGAGCGCAAAAATCGACATCGTACCGAACGCATAAGTGCTCCCCATGAAGGTAAACTCTATGCGTTTGATGGAGCTTGAGGTTACCTTCATGGTGTAGTCCGTCCCTGCCGCGTTACCTCCAGAGCCGGTCTGCTTTTTGCCCCTGAGTTCATAAACGAGCCTAACACCCATATAAAGAAGCACACAGCCCACAAACACTTTAAACTTCCCCGGCTCCGGAAGGTACATCACCCTTATGTAGTAGCCGATGAAGACGCCGGGCAGCGTGCCCGCGATGATGGCCCACGTGAGGGGCCAGTTCATCCTGCCCTCTTTTATGTAGCGGTACACGCCGCTGGGGATTGCCACGATGTTATAGACAAAGTTGGTGGCGCTTACCGAGGGGCTTACGTAGCCCAGCACGCTCATCTGAAACGGAAGTATCAGGAAGGCCCCCGACACCCCGCCCATCGATGTGAAGAACGAGATGACCAGCGCCACAAGCGGGGGCAGAAATATCGAGGTCTCCACCCCCGATACCGGGAAAAATACCTCGAAAAATTCCATCGCATATTATACATTTAAGTACGGCCTGTTAGGGAGGGGGTAGCCGGATTAGCCATTCTCTCATTCTCGGGCTCCGCCCTCCGAGGCACCCGGAGGGCCACTGGCCCATTTTATGACAGCGTAACCAATTCGAGTGTAAAGGGGCCGGGCACCCGCCCTTTACAAAGAACCCCCTATGGATTATTATTTATCAATGAAAAAGCTAAGGATCGCGCTTGCCCAGATAAACCCCACGGTTGGCGACCTGGGTGGAAACGCGGAAAAGACAGTCCGCTATATCAGGGAGGCGAAAAAGTACGGGGCAGACGTCATCGCCTTCCCTGAACTCAGCCTGACGGGCTACCCGCCCGAGGACCTGCTCTTAAAATCCCAGTTCATATCGGACAATCTAAAGGC
>DAOUWH010000137.1 GCA_030667205.1 Nitrospirota bacterium | reverse complement strand
GGATAAGGCATTTCATGGAGCAAGGGCTTTCGGTGGAGGCCCAGAGGATAGAGCAGAGGACGAGGTTCGACCTGGAGATGCTCAAGGAGTTCGGCTACTGCCACGGGATTGAAAACTACTCCAGGCACCTCAGCGGGCGGGCCGAGGGCGAGCCGCCCTTCACCCTGATGGATTATTTCCCGGCGGATCTTCTGGTCGTGATAGACGAGTCGCACGCCACGGTGCCCCAGATAGGCGGCATGTACGAGGGCGACAGGTCAAGGAAGCAGAACCTTATAGAGTTCGGCTTCCGCCTCCCCTCTGCGCTGGACAACCGGCCCCTGATGTTTAAAGAGTTCGAGCACCGGGTCAGGCAGGCCGTCTACGTCTCTGCCACCCCCGGCCCATATGAATTAGACAAGACCGGCGGGAAGGTCGTAGAGCAGATAATAAGGCCCACGGGCCTCATGGACCCGAAGATGGGTGTAAAACCCATTGCCGGGCAGGTGGACGACCTGCTCTCGGAGATGCGCATACGGGCCGAGCGGGGCGAGCGGGTGATGGTGACCACGCTTACCAAGAAGATGGCCGAGGACCTCACCGAGCATTACACCGAACTCGGCGTGAGGGTGAGATACCTTCACTCGGATATCGATACCCTTGAGCGCATCGAGATACTGCGGGACCTGAGGCTCGGGCAGTTCGATGTGCTGGTGGGCGTTAATCTCCTGAGAGAGGGGCTGGACCTGCCGGAGGTCTCGCTGGTAGCCATACTCGACGCGGACAAGGAGGGTTTTCTTCGCTCCGCCCGCTCTTTGATCCAGACCGCGGGCCGGGCCGCGAGGAACATCAACGGCGAGGTCATACTAGACGCCGATACCGTCACCGGCTCGATGGAAAAGGCCCTGGACGAGACCAACCGCAGGCGCAAAAAGCAGGCCGCGTACAACAAGGAGATGGGCATCACCCCCGAGACCGTCAAGAGCAACATCAAGGACATTTTAAGTTCCATATACGAGTCCGACTACTGGACCGTGCCCACCGAGGTAAAGGAAGAGCAGGCGGAATACGGTGTGGATGAAAAGACCCTGAGGGTTCTGGAGGACCAGATGAAGGAGGCCGCCGCAAAGCTGGAGTTCGAGAAGGCCGCGAAGATCAGGGACCGGATAAAGGCCATCAAGAAGTGGATGATGGAGGTCGGACTTTAGGGGCACCAGTGCCCCTTACAAGACACTCGTGCCCTTAAATTGACATCCTGCCGGGGCATATTTATCTAAAGTAGCTTCTTAGGTATTTACATATAACGCCTCGGATTTGGAGGTTTTTATGTAGGGAAAGCCTGAGGGGTTTTTAAAGGCGCAGTTGTGGCGTTGAAGCCATAAAAGGGGAAAAATGGCGCCCCCTGCACGACTCGAACGTGCGGCCCCAGGTTTAGGAAACCTGTGCTCTATCCAGCTGAGCTAAGGGGGCATCTGGGTCAGAAATACGATATTAATAATAACATTTCTGCCCGCCCCGCTCAAGCGGGGGACTAACGCCGCTGAGAACGCGTTCGATGAGATGCTGAATTTATTTCAGCATCTCATGAGACCCTGAAACAAGTTCAGGGCGACACGTTTATCCTTGCCTGTTAATCCTGTTAATAAGGTTGATGCAATTCAGAGCCCAGATGTATAATGTCTAATCATGTCCGAACCAACACCCGTGATGAAACAATACCAGAGCGTCAAAGAGCAGTACGCCGATGCCATTGTGCTGTTCAGGCTGGGGGATTTCTACGAGATGTTCGGCGAGGACGCCAAGGTGGCCTCGCCGATACTGGACATAGCCCTGACCACTCGCGACAAGAGGAAAGAGCACCCGATGCCCATGTGCGGCATCCCGTACTTCGCCTCGGAGGGCTACATAGCCAAGCTCATAAAGGCGGGACACAAGGTGGCCATATGCGAGCAGGTCGAGGACCCTGGCCTCACGAAGGGCATCGTGCGCAGGGAGGTCGTAAGGGTCGTAACCCCCGGCACCCACACCCCGGAGCGCCCCAAGCAGAATAACTACATTTTCAGCTTCGCCCCGCAGTCCGGGAGCCACGGAATCGCCCTTGCCGACGTAAGCACCGGGGAGTTCACGGTCTACGAGAGCTCAAAGCCAATCGAAGATGAGATTCTAAGCGCCGAGCCCTCGGAGGTAATAATCCCCGAGAGTCTTAAAGACAATATCCACTACAGCGAGATCCTTAAAAATCTTTACGTCTCGCCCGTTGAGGACTGGAAGTTCGATTACCCGGAGGCTTACAAAGCTCTTTTGAGACACTTGAAGGTCTCCACCCTCGAAGGGTTCAGCTGCGAGGGCATGAAGGCGGCCATATCGGCCGCGGGCGCGCTCGTAAGCTACCTTGAGGGCACAAAGGAGGCCCTCCGCTTCAGAAAGATCACACCCGCAAACCAGAGCGACTACATGTTCCTCGACGCCCCCACACAGAGGAACCTCGAACTGACGTGCAACCTCAGGGACGGCTCCACGGAGGACACCCTGCTGTGGACGCTTGACGAGACCCTCACCTCCATGGGCGGCAGGTTCCTGCGAGGCGCGGTCCTCAGGCCCCTCATAAACGAAGACCGGATAAACCTGCGCCTCAGGGCGGTAAACCACCTCGTCGAGGACTACGAGCTCATGGAGGCCCTCAGAAACAGCCTCAGAAAGATACTCGATATCGAGAGGCTCGCACAAAGTGTATCCACCGGCAACGCAAACGCGCGGGACCTTGTCGCCATCAAAACCTCCCTCGGATACCTGCCCCGGATAAAGTCCGCCCTGTCCGTCGCACAGGACGAATTCCTGAGCTCCCTCGGAGAGGCCATCTCGGAATTCACGGAGGTAATGGAGCTTATCGAGCGGGGCATCGTCGAGCAGCCGCCCCAGACACTCAAGGAAGGCAGGATCATCAAGAAGGGTTTTAATAGCGAGGTGGACGAGCTTAAGTCCATGTCCGTCAACGCGAAGGACTATATCGCATCGCTTGAGGCCAAAGAGAAAGAGGCCACCGGCATCTCCTCCCTGAAGGTCGGCTACAACAGGATATTCGGCTACTACATCGAGGTCACCAGGGCCAACCTCGAACATGTCCCCGAGCACTACATAAGAAAGCAGACGCTCGTGGGCGCCGAAAGGTTCATAACCCCGGAGCTCAAGGAATACGAGGTAACGGTGCTCGGCGCCGAGGACAGGCTTAAGGTACTGGAATACGAGGTCTTCGGGCAGATACTCGAGAGCGTAAGGCACGAGGCCCCTGCCCTCATGGACACCGCGGAGGCCGTCGCCCGGGTGGACTTCGTACTTTCGCTTGCGGTCGTGGCCAAGCGCCATAACTATGTGATGCCGAAGGTAAACAGCGGCACGACCATCAATATCCTGGGCGGCAGACACCCCGTGCTTGAGCGCCTGTCGCTTGGGGAACGGTTTATCCCTAACGACAACTACATGGACAGCAAGGACGAGAGGCTACTGATCATCACCGGCCCCAACATGGCGGGCAAGTCCACATACATGAGACAGGTCGCCCTCATTGTCCTCATGGCGCAGATGGGCGGGTTCGTCCCCGCCGAGGAGGCCGCCGTCGGCATCGCCGACAGGGTCTTTACGCACATCGGTGCCTCGGACTTCCTGACTAAGGGGCAGAGCACCTTCATGGTCGAGATGATAGAGACGGCTAACATACTGAACAACGCCACCGACAGAAGCCTTATAATCCTCGACGAGGTCGGACGCGGCACAAGCACTTTCGACGGCATCAGCATCGCATGGGCCACGGCGGAATACATTTCAAGAAACATCAAGGCAAGGACCCTCTTTGCGACACATTACAACGAGCTTACCGAGCTTGGGCATCTGCTCACGGGCGTCAAAAACTACAACGTGGCTGTAAAGGAATGGGGGGAGGAGATAATCTTCCTCAGAAGGATAGAGGACGGCCCGGCCGACAAGAGCTACGGCATACAGGTCGCGAGGCTTGCTGGCCTTCCGGAGGAGGTTTTAACGGGCGCGAAGGACATCCTTGCGGGACTCGAAAAACAGCACGTGAGCGACACGGCCGAGGGGGGCCAGAGCCAGCTCGACCTCTTTACGGTGGGGAGCGACATGATATTAAAAGAGCTGCAGTCGCTTGACCTGAGCAGCCTTACGCCCGAGGAGGCCATGGCCAGGCTCCAGGAGCTTCACAAGAAGGCCACGACACTTTCTTGACAAAAATATGGCCCTGTGATAAAAATTTCAGTCTGATCCGATAAATATACAGGGCACAGAAATCTTTGAGTTATTAACCTGATATTGCTATACTAACCCGTTAGCAATAAGAAAAAGGAGGGACTGATGAACCCCGAAGATTTAAAATACCATAAGGAACACACATGGGCCAAGGTCTCGGGCAACAAGGCCACCATCGGAATAACCGACCACGCGCAGGACGCTCTCGGCGACATCGTCTATATCGACCTCCCAGACATGGACACCCCCATGGAAGCCAACGCAGAGTTCTCTGAGATCGAGTCCACGAAGGCGACCTCCCCGGTCATCGCCCCTGTAAGCGGCACCATCGTCGAGGTAAACGAGGAGCTTTCGGAGACGCCGGAGATAATCAACAAATCGCCCTACGAAAAGGGCTGGATTGCGGTGGTCGAGATGTCGGATGCCTCTGAACTCGATGCCCTTCTGGAAGCCTCCGACTACGAAAAGTATGTTGAAGAGGAAGCCAAGTGAGGCTAGTTATAATCGGGGCCGGTCCCGGCGGCTATGTTGCCGCCATAAAGGCGGCACAGCTGGGAGCGGAAGTTACCGTAATAGAGGACATCGAGGTAGGAGGCACATGCCTTAACCGGGGATGCATACCCACCAAGGCCCTCCTGGCATCCTCCGAGGCCTATGCAAAGGCCAAAGAACTCGGCAAGTTCGGCATCGAGCTTGACTCCGCCCCCGTGCCCAACCTCGAAAAGATCATGGCTCGCAAGGACAATATCGTGGGCACCCAGGTCAGGGGGATACGGGGGCTTTT
>DAOUWH010000276.1 GCA_030667205.1 Nitrospirota bacterium | reverse complement strand
TACTGCCGATTACGTGCCCGAAGCGCCGGACAGGGACTGCATCTTCTGGATGACGCACTGTATGGCGTCTTCCTCGAACTGAACACCCTTTTTCTGCTTGGACTTCTCCAGGCCCGAAAGGTACTGCTCCAGGGCGTGCTTCACGGCGCTGGCTTCCGTATCATTTAGCTTAAGGTCCATGCTCTGCCCCTCCTTCACTTGGATGTGTGCCTCTAATGCAATCCTACCAGAATGATGGGGGTTGTCAAGGGACTGCGTTTTTGACGCGATAACCTCTTTTACGTACTGGGGAGTTGTGGGCAAGAGCACATCTCAAAACGGGCCCGGGGCGGTACGCGGCCTAAGGAAAGTGCCGCCTGGGATGGGCGTTTAAACCATCTTGTCGAGGATTTCCGAGGCGTCCCTGACGTGCTTTACGCACCTGGTCTCGAAGACCTTTTCCCGTTTGGCCTCCTTGCGGCCCTCGGCGTTTCTCAGTTCACGGTCCAGTATTTCGAAACAGTTGACCGAGCATTGAATCTTTTTGAACTTTTCAAGAAACTGCTCCGCCCTTTTCTGAACCCTCGCCGTCGGTATCTTGTTCCACGAGTTGGCGGCCCCGAACCTCAGGCCTATGACCATCAGGGCGCCCGTCACCGCGCCGCAGACCTGCCCCATGCGGGCGATGCCTTCGCCGAGGGGCGAGGCGAGTTTTAAGGCCGCGTCCCTGTCAAGGCCCAGTTCCACACCATATGCCGCAAGCACTGCCTGCGCACAATTGAAACCACCCGTAAAAAGCGCCTCAGCGTCCTTCTTATGCTTCACCCTTTGCAATCCTTTCTATTTCTTCTTTATCAATGCCGAGTTCCCGCGAAAGGAGCCCCGGCTCGCCCCCCGTCTCCCTGAGCGTCTGCCTGAGGTATTCCTCGTAGCTCATGCTCCCCTCCCAGCACTCGTAAAAATGTTTTTTAAGCACGGACGAAAGACCCTCCGAGGGAATCCTGTAGCCCTTTTTGGTGGCCTCTTTCTGGCCGGTGGCCTCGGGTATGCCCACGATGACAAGGCCCCTGTCGACGACGGTGTAGCGGAAATCGTGCAGGAGCTGGCAGCTTCCGTAGCGGACCTCCGCCCCGGCCCGGGTATAGACCCAGCCCATGTAGAGCCTGTCCTGAAAATTCGGCAGGTTGTACTTGACGCGCACTCCGGCGCTGGTGAGCCTCTTTATGAGGTCGGCTATCTCCCTCACCCTGTTGGTGTCTTCCCCGGAGGGACGCCTGCCTGTTATGTAGGCAACTATCTCTTCCTTCGCATCAAGCATGGAGTCGGCCACTGTAAAGAAGTACTCGTGGCGCGTGAGGATCTTCGTGGCCCTCTCGACCCCGCGGAGGAGGTCGTCCCGGGCCCTGCCCTCCCTGATGCTCACCACAAGAAGGGTAATTGTTGCCACAAGCAATACGGATTCGAGCATTAGAAGTCCAAGCTCTAAAGAGAACATCCTAATATTTTAGTGGATATTGTCCGCGCTTACAAGGAAGGGGCGGGAAGGCAGTTACTTCCATATGCAGAAGTCGCTGAATACCTTATCTAAAATATCCTCCGTCGTCACCGCCCCGACTATCTCGCCCAGGCGGTCGAGGGCCTCTCTTAGTTCCATGGCAACGATTTCAAGGGGCTTCCCCGCCTCTATGGCCTCAAGCGCCGCCCTGATTCTCTCCCCGGCCTTATCAAGCGAGAGCCTGTGCCTGAGGTTTGTGACAACCAGGCCCTCCGACATCAAGGCCGGGTCTTTTATCGAGGAGTCGAATATCGCATCCTTAAGCGCATCCAGCCCCTCGCCGGTCTTGGCCGAGACCTCCACCACCGGAAGGCCCCTGCGGGGCAACTCCCCTGTCTTGCGGGGAAGGTCGGTCTTGTTCAGGACGAGCAGCGCGTTTCTGTCCCTGACCCTTTCTACCAACTCACGGTCCCCGTCCCTCAGGGGCGCGCTCCCGTCGAGCACCCCGAGCACAAGGTCCGCGGACTCGATGGCCGCAAGGCTTCTCCTTACGCCCTCTTCCTCGGCCATGTTGTGCGCCTGGCGGATGC
>DAOUWH010000217.1 GCA_030667205.1 Nitrospirota bacterium | reverse complement strand
GCGCTTTACGCCGTCGGCCTCTGTGCTGCCGTGCCTTATCAGATATAAAGTCCCGACCATACCACCACCGTTAACATGAAGGTGTTTTCCGACATCTCGCCCAGGGCGCCAAGGGTGTCCCCGGTAAGCCCTCCGAACTGCCCTTTAAAAAGTCTCACCATTAAAAGTGTGAACGCATATAAAAGAACCATCGAAAGCGCATTTAAAAAATGCTTGTTCGGAATGAGGGGGGCCATATAGACCACACCGGCGGTCATGATTATGAATACCGTAAGCGTGGCCACCGCAAACTCGCGTGCGCCCACGCCGTTTATGAAGATGCTTCCCAGTCCGTCGGCCCTTGCGGGCCTGCCATGGAGCATGGCAACCGGCATCGTCCACTTCGAAAACACAGGCATCATAACAAGTGCGTAGTAAAGCGCCGTGGGATAAAGTCCCGCTATGCTCATAATCAGGAGAAATTTAATAAGCACCGAAAGCACTATGGCGGTCACCCCCGCCGCCCCGGACCTCCCGTCCTTCATGGCCGCAAGTTTTCCCTCAGTGTCTCCGCGCTTTGCGATGGCGTCGAATGTGTCGGCAAGCCCGTCAAGATGAAACGCGCCGTTTAAGAGCACATGCACCATGACGACTATCCCCGCAGTAAGGCCCGTGGGGAGCGCCAGATTGCAAATATACGCCGTGCCGGCAAGGGCCGCGCCCTGAAACAGTCCCGCCAGAGGGAAGGCCGCCGCCGAGCGCACCATGTCGGCCTCGCTTATCTCCATCCTCTTTGCAACCGGGACTATCGTTAGAAATTTCAGTGCTACAAGAAAGCTTTTCATATGCTTTATATTGGGGCTCCGCTTTTTAAATGGCGTTGCGCGAGCAATGTTGTTTAAAATTTTTCACGCCCCGCTCTCCGACACTCCGGCGTCCTCGAAAGTCGCCATCTCCCTGTATATCTTCAGTCCCGCCTCTATGACGAGCATCGCAAGCGCCGCGCCGGTGCCCTCGCCAAGGCGCATGTCAAGCTCGAATATCGGTTTTAAACCCATCTTCTCGAGTATCGCCCTGTGGCCCTGCTCCACCGAGAGGTGCGCCGAGAAAAGATATTCCCTGACCTTCGGCTCAAGCTCGCATGCTATTAGCGCCCCGGCAGTGGAGATAAACCCGTCCACCACCACCGGCACCCTGTTTGCCGCCCCGCCGATGCATATGCCCGCTATGCCGCCAATCTCGGCGCCGCCGACCTTAGCAAGCACATCTATTGGGTCAGCGGGGTCGGGGCTGTTTACCCTGATTGCCTTTTCAATAACCTCTGTTTTCGATTTAAGGGACTCATCTGTTATGCCCGTGCCCCTGCCGGTGACCTCGCTTACGGGCCTGCCCGTGATCACCGCGGCGATTGCGCTTGAAGGGGTGGTGTTTCCGATGCCCATCTCCCCCGTGCCGAAGAGTTTAAAACCCTTTTTATGAAACTCATCCGCAAGCTCAATGCCGACCTCTATGCATTTTATGGCCTCGTCCCTGCTCATCGCGGGGCCTTTGAGAATGCTTCTGGTGCCGCTTACGACCTTCCTCGTGATAAGGCCCTCGAGGCTGCCGAAGTCGTGGTCCACTCCGATGTCTATTACGGCTACGTCGGCCCCGGCGTGACGGGCAAGGACGTTTATGCCCGCGCCGCCGCCGAGGAAATTAAGGACCATCTGCTGCGTTACCTCTTTGGGGAAGGCAGAGACCCCCTCGTCGGCCACGCCGTGGTCTCCGGCGAATGTGAATATCGCCTTCTTCTCAAGCAAGGGCATCTTCTCCCCGGTAATCTGAACAAGCCGCCTTGCGAACTCCTCAAGCCGCCCGAGGCTGCCCTGCGGCTTGGTGAGGATGTCGAGCCTCGCCTGCGCAAGCTCGCCGAGCCCCTCGTCGAGGGGTTTCACCCTCGAAAGTGTATCCTGTAAAACTGTCCCAGCTTCTGTTTTCATATTTATCTGAGACCTCCCCTAATTTATCCCTTTATCTTCACCGGTATGCCCGAGGCCATAAGGTAGACCTCGTCCGCCGCCCCGGCCACCCGCTGGTTGAGCGTCCCTGCGTGGTCGCGGAATGCTCTTGCCATGGCGTTCTCCGGCACTATGCCCATGCCCACCTCGTTTGAGACCACAAAAAGCCGCACGGACTTTTTAACCCTCTTAATCGAGGCAGTTAATTTACTGACCTCTTTATTAAGGTCTCTTTCGGAGTGCATGACGTTCGAAAGCCAGAGCGTAAGGCAGTCAATAATTATCACGTCGTATTCGGCGGCAAGCCTTCTTAGCAGGTCCGGAAGCCCAAGGGGCTCTTCAATGGTGTTCCACTCCGCGCCGCGTTCCTCCCTGTGGCGCTCTACCCTCTTTCTTAGCTCCTCGTCGCGGGGCTCCAGGGTGGCAACAAATGCCTTTTCCCCCGCCTGCTAGGAGGCCTCCTTGAGGGCAAAGGAGCTTTTACCGCTCCTTGCGCCGCCTGTTATAAAGGTGATCTTTCCCATATCAAATAAAAAATCCCCACCGGTCTATTCGACCGATGGGGATTGCACCCTGATTTACTTCATCCCCTTACTCCTCCCTCTCCGGGAAGGGGGTCAAGAACCACCTCACCAATTCGGATGTGAAGCGTCCGTGACGCCGTGACGCCCAGGCAGGTCTTCTGGCTTCCGGCTCGTCCTACTCCCCCTGCCTTCCCAGTCTGCTCGACCAGTGGCCGGTAGGGGTTTCGTCCCCGGCTACAGCGGCGGGACCGCTCCCGATTCGGAACACGGTTCCCTCTCATCCGACATTTCAACCACGCCGTAACTCTGACGTCGTCGGGATACCAGATGTAAAGGGCATCCGTGATGCCTGACGGGATTCCCTATTAAGCCCCTAAGGGCACCTGAGAGTAATATTGTATAACGGAATGCAGGCGGGTTTCAAGGGGGAGTGCGGTCTTCTCAATAGATAAACGTCTGCGGGTCCTTAATCGGGTGGCAGCGGTTGCAGAGGTTCGGGGCCTCGGCCTTCCCGACCCTCCAGACGTGGGCCTTGTGGCAGTCGAGGCACTGAAGCTCGGTTTTTTCCATGTGAAGCCCGTGCTGGCCCACGCG
>DAOUWH010000055.1 GCA_030667205.1 Nitrospirota bacterium | reverse complement strand
CTGAGGGCCTTGCGGCGTATCGATGGTGTTGAAGATCAGGGCGTCAGGGGAAAATTGCGCGGCGATACTGTCGAGGTCTCGCGCGCGCACTGCGTCTTTGAATTCATCGACCATCTTCTCGATGGCTTCCCTGGTTATTGAGGTGAGGGATCCTGGTTGCTCTTCCGGGGGTGCCGGTTTTGCCGCCTCGGTCTTCCCGGTTACCAAGGGCTTTTCCTGGGCCGTAGGTTCCCCGGTTTCCCAGGTCCAGTGGTAGATATTTCCTTCCTCGAGCTTGAAATGTCCGTCCTGTCCCTCGATATAGACGTGCTCGCCGTTTGAGGCCTCGACCGGCTGGCCCGAGAGCATCAGCGCCAGAGAAAACGCAACAAGCAAAGAAAGACTCAAATTCCGCATATTTTCCCCCATAAGCAGTTTTGTAGTTGAAATCTATATTGCTATGTAAATTAGCAGTAGTCGGCCATAAAATCAAGTATCCGGTTAAATTTAAATGGGAGACCGCCGGCAACGGCGGGCCCGTACGGGATATCCCGCTACTTCCCCAGTGCGCCGGGTCATAATGTCCCGTTGGCGGCTGTTATAATATTTCATGGTAGATAATGGTCGTACTGCCAGGTACATCTTCGCAATCGCCCTTGCCGCAGTTCTGGTCCTGGGGTTCACAAGCAAGATCCAGATCGCTTTCAATTATCCGTTGTCCAATGACCAGATAAACCATGTGCTCTGGATAGACGACATGAACGCCAACCACAATTATTTTCTGTCGGACTGGTATATAGGCACGAACAACAGTCTGTTCACGGACTTCCCCGTCCAGTTTCTCATGTGTTACGCGTTTGGGCTGAACTCCTATGCCATAAGGCTCGGCGCGCTGGTCGTTTATTGTCTGGTCGGCTTTCTGCTGATGGTCGTACTTCGCAGGACATATGGCGCGGAGGCTGCTCTATTCGGCCCTATAGCGCTCTTTGCGGCGCCTGTCTATCTTTCGAGGTACTATCTGATGCCCAACTTCCATGTCGGTACGATAATGAATGCGCTCGTGTGTCTCTGGATTCTGCTGGCGGTAAGGAAGTGCGGAGGTGAAGGCAATAAGAGGGCGTTTGCGTTTACGACCGCATTGCTTTTTGTGGTCTCTGTCCTTAGCGTTTTTTCCGACTACCTCTTTATTTTCATATTTATAATCCCGGCCGTTGTGTCACTTGTGTCCTGCCGGTTCCTTTTCGGCAAGGGGCTTGCGTCAAAGGGCAGGGAGGTTGCCGTTGTGGTGGCGCTGATACTGTCGCTGGGGGGCGGCGTGGCGATGGTGTCGCTATCTGACATGGTGGGCTTAAACCTTGCCTTTGCTTCGCATAATAGGATGATCCCGCTGAATGCGGCAAGCATCAAGGGAGCAGTCAATCAGTTCACCGGGGATATGTCAAGAATATTCAACATGGGGTTTTCCGGCGGCCGTGGACCTTTCGGTTCCGCGGTCTTCGTTATCAACATTGTACTTTTTGCGGCCGCATGCATTCATGCGATAGTTCTCATAAAGAGAAAAGACCGGGGCGACGGCATTTTTGTGCTGATATTCCTTATAACGGCCGGTGTGCTCCTTAGCGCGGCTTATATAATGAGGCAGGTGGCCCATTCGTATTATCTGACGTACCTCATATGCATATATGCGGTGCTGCTGTCTCTAATGCTTTCCGGTGGTTCGTCAATTCTGGGCAGGGCGGGCAGGGCCCTGATGCTTGTGCTTTTCATAGTTTCGGCCTCCTATAACATCTCGGAGGGGTTTAGTTACAAGGAGCAGGAGCAGCCCCGCCTGGAGCTGGTCCGGTTTCTCAGGGACAAGGGCATGACTTACGGATACGCATATATCGGGCACTCGAACATAATGACGTTCCTTTCGGACCGTGAGGTGAAGGTGAGGCCGGTTCGTTTTGACCATTTTACGGTCGAGCCGGAAATTTTTCATGTCAAGATGGAATGGTACAGCTACAAGAAGCATACGGGTCCCACGTTTCTGCTCGTCATGGACGGGGTTGAGGAGCGGGGGTTTAAACACATGACGCCTTCCCTGATACGGCAGATGTTCGGCAGGCCCGCGCGGACGTTCCGGCACGGCAATGTCGACATATACGAATGGAACTACAACATCATCCAGGTGTACTGGATTAATTCGGCTGTCTCGAAAAACAAGGGCCGCCGGTAGGCTGTCGCTGGGAAAGGGGTGGCGCGCCCAGGAGGATTCGAACCCCCGACACCCGGATCCGTAGTCCGGTGCTCTATCCAGCTGAGCTATGGGCGCTTTCTTTAAAGAAAAAACAGGAAGCCCCTGGCGGGGCTTCCTGTGGTCACTGTGATATCCTCCTTAGGACTTTGTAACTCCCTTTTTCAGGAGAAGCCCGTACTTTTCGTGCTGGAACGGGTGGATCGCCGGGAACTTGCTGTAGAGCCAGCCTTTAAAAATCTCGGTCTCACCCTCGAACACAACTACCCTGACGGCAGGGTTATTCATCTCGTTGGAGGTTGAGGTGATGGTTATCCCGTCCATCTTGAAATCGGGAAGGAAATCACCGACCTCGACCTTGATGTTGGAGCCCTTGATGGTGTGTGTGCTGTTAAGCTTGACGGTTACGTCTTCGGTGGTGTTGGCAGTCTTGTCCTCAACGGTGATGACCACTGCGCTCCACTGGCCCTTTACAGTGTCGGGCACTACTATCTGAGGCTCGCCTGCAGGCATCATCAGGCCGGGCACCGCGCCGGGCGTAGCCGGTGTGATTGGTTTTTCCTCTTTCTTTTTGCAAGCCCCAAGCGAAACAACGAGAGCAGCCAGAGCAAGCAGGGCAAGATACTTTTTGACCATGAACCAACCTCCAATTTGTTTGTAGTTAATTTCAGTAATCCTGGCGGAGAGGCAGGGATTCGAACCCTGGGTGGAGCTTTTAACCCCACAACCGCTTAGCAGGCGGCTGCCTTCAACCGCTCGGCCACCTCTCCAGCCTCTCCAGCAGATTTAATTATGATATCAACATAATAAGGCTTTTGTAAAGCTGTAGGTTTAGACTTCAGAGGGTCCTGTTGTCCGTGATTGAATACCGTTGCCAAATGGTATAAGATTATCTGAGGATAATGATATATCTTGACTGTAACGCAACTACCCCTGTTGACCCGGAGGTCAGCGAGGCGATGTACGCCTGCCTCAGGGAGGTCTTCGGAAACCCCTCAAGCTCCCACCTCCCGGGGCAGAGGGCCAGGGCACAAGTGGAGGAGGCCAGGGCGCATGTGGCCGGGCTCATCGGGTGCGAGCCGGAGGAGGTCTTTTTTACCTCGGGCGGGACCGAATCGAACAATCTTGCGATAACGGGCACGGCCCTCAGGCTTGCGATAACGGGCACGGCCCTCAGGCACGGAAAGGGGCATATCATAACCTCCGGGATAGAGCACCCCTCGGTCATGAACACGGTTAAACACCTCCAGGGCATCGGTTTCAATGCCTCGTTTGTGGGCGTGGACAGCCACTGCAGGGTCTCCCCGGATGAGATTAGCAGCGCCATCAGGGAAGATACCGTACTTATCACGATCATGCACTCAAACAACGAGACCGGCACCCTCCAGCCCGTCGGCGAGATAGCCCAGGTCGCCCGTAGCCGGGGGGTAGCGTTTCATACAGACGCGGCCCAGTCGGTAGGCAAGGTCGAGGTAAGCGCCAGCCATGCGGATATGATGACCATAGCAGGCCACAAGTTCTACGGCCCCAAGGGGGTAGGGGCGCTTTATATAAAAAGGGGTTTTAACCCTACGCCCATAATATTCGGCGCGGGGCATGAGCGTGGCATGAGGCCCGGCACGGAGAATGTCCCGGGCATAGCCGGCCTTGGCAAGGCGGCTGAGATCGCAAAAAGAGACCTTCAAGCAAGGATAGAGAGCGCCATGAAGTTAAGGGCGCTGCTGCTTGAGGGGCTAAAGAAAAGTATTAGCGGTGTTGGCTTGAACGGACACCCCTTGTTTACGCTTCCGGGCACCCTTAACGTAGTTCTGCCGGGCACTAATTCCGCTGCGGTAGTAAACGCCCTCGGCACGAAGCTTGCCGTCTCGGCGGGGTCCGCCTGTCACGAAGGCGTAAACACACCCTCGGCGGTGCTGAAGGCCATGGGGCTTGGCGACGCCGAGGCAATGGCGTCCATTAGGATCTCCATCGGCAAGGACAATACCGAAGAGGACATCAGGGCTGCGGCAAAGATGCTTTCAGAGACCGCTGCTCAAATGGCCCGTAAACAGTAAGGGCCATTCCGTCCTCTGTGGTCAACCTGTGGGCAAGCTCCCGGGCTTCCTTGAGGCTTACCGCGTCGATGGCCCGTATTATCTCCGCCGGAGAGAAGTACTTTCCGTAGTATATGAGCTGGGTAGCAAGGCTCTGCATCCTCCGGCTCGTGGACTCAAGGCCAAGGACGAGGTTGCCTTTAAGCTGGTCCTTGGCCCTCTGGAGCTCTGTCTCCGAGATCGTGCGGTGGAGCCCGAAAAGCTCCTCGATGGTTTTTTCGATGACAGTGTTTACGTTTTTCCTGCCGGTCCCGGCATACACCCCCCATAGCCCGGTGTCGATGTAGGACGATAGAAACGAATAAACGGAATAGACAAGGCCTCTTTTTTCCCTTATCTCCTGAAACAGCCTGGAGCTTAAGCCCCCGCCGAGCACCGCGTTCAGCAGGAGCAGGGCGTAGCGGTCGGGGCTTGATTGCGCGATGCCTTTAATGCCGAGGCAGATGTGCACCTCCGAGAGGTCGCGGCCGACGACCTGGATTTGGGGGTTGAACACAGAGGGCTCGCCGATGTCCGGGGCCGAGCCCCTCCTGAGCCTGCCCAGACTCTTTTTAAGCATTTCAAGGAGGGCGTCCGCGTCGAAATTCCCGGCGCATGCCACGACCGTATCGGCGGTGCCGTAGTACTTCCTGATGTGCTCCACGAGGTCGTCCCTGCCAAGCGACTTCACTGTTTTTCTGTTGCCCAGCACCGTCTGGCCCAGCCCCTCGCTGCCCCAGACCGAAGAGCTGAAGATGTCGTGGACATAGTCGTCGGGGGTGTCCTCGACCATGTTTATCTC
Organism: Nitrospirota bacterium; assembly: GCA_030667205.1. GTDB lineage: Bacteria > Nitrospirota > Thermodesulfovibrionia > Thermodesulfovibrionales > JdFR-86 > DAOUWH01. The sequence goes on along the minus strand of DAOUWH010000055.1, from coordinate 3,471 downwards.
CTCTATAATCACCCCTTTTTCCTTCCCAACTTCCCCTTCCGGGAAGGTGGAGCGCAAAAACACATCCGAGAGGAGTTCGACGCCCCTTTCGAGGTATTCGTCGAGCACCTTGACGTAGAAGGTAGTGCCCTCCTTTGAGGTGAAAGCGTTGAGGTCGCCCCCGAGGGAGTCGATGTCTATGGCGATGTCCTTTGCAGTGCGCTTCTTTGTGCCCTTGAAGAACATGTGCTCCAGGAAATGGGATATGCCGCTTTTGTGGGGCGGCTCGTTTCTTGAGCCTACCTTAACCCATATGCCCAGCGAGACGGAACGGACGTTGCGAATCTGCTCCATCACTACGGGTATCCCGTTGTCAAGGACGGTTTTTTTGAACATTATCCCTCCTGGGGTTTTAACCAGAAAGAGGTGCACTTGAAAGTGCACCTCCCCGTTATCAGAATATACCGACCATTGCAGGTCGGGGCCCCCGGATGTTTAAGTCTTGCCGGCGGTCGTTTCTTCGCTATGTTCCCTTTTTAAAAGCTCTTTCCTGCTGAGCCTGATGCGCCCTGTCCTGTCTATCTCGATTACCTTGACGTCCAGGGTGTCTCCTTCACTGAGCACATCGGTGACCTTCTCGATACGCTTGTGGGCTATCTGGGATATGTGCAGAAGGCCGTCCGTGCCCGGCAGTATCTCGACGAACGCGCCGAAATCGGTGATGCGCTTTACGACCCCGGTGTAGACCTGGCCCAGCACTGCCTCTTCCACGATACCTTCGATAATCTTTATGGCCTCGCGGGCCGCGGCCTCGTCGCTGGAGGCTATCTTTATCGTGCCGTCGTCCTCGACGTTTATCTTTGCGCCGGTCTGCTCGATGATACCCCTGATGATCTTTCCGCCGGTGCCTATGACGTCGCGGATCTTGTCCTGATTTATCTTCATGGTGTAAATTCTCGGGGCGTGCGGTGAGAGGTCTTCACGGTGGGCTGTCATGGTCTCTTTCATCTTGTCGAGTATAAAGAGCCTTCCCTCCCTTGCCCGTTCGAGGGCCGTGCGCATGACCTCGCTTGAGATGCCGGCGACCTTGACGTCCATCTGGAAGGCCGTTATGCCCTGTTCCGTGCCCGTAACCTTGAAGTCCATATCACCAAGGTGGTCTTCGAGGCCGAGTATGTCGGTCAGCACTACGGAGCGGTCGCCCTCGACTATAAGGCCCATGGCTATGCCGGCAACCGGTTTCTTCAGCGGCACGCCAGCGTCCATAAGCGAGAGCGTGGTGCCGCAGACCGTGGCCATCGATGAGGAGCCGTTTGATTCGAGGATGTCCGAGACTACCCTGATGGTGTATGGGAAGTCGTCCTTCGAAGGCATTACCGGCAACATGGCCCTCTCCGCAAGGGCGCCGTGGCCTATCTCGCGCCTGCCCGGGCCGCGGAGGAACTTGACCTCGCCCACGCTGAAGGGCGGGAAGTTGTAGTGGAGCATGAAGGTCTTGTAGTAATCGCCCTCGAGTGCGTCTATTCTCTGCTCGTCGTCGCTGGTGCCCAGCGTGGCAACCGAAAGGGCCTGGGTCTCGCCCCTTACGAACAGCGCCGAGCCGTGCGCCCTCGGCAATAGTCCGACCACGGAGCTGATGGGCCTTATCTCGTTGGGACCTCTTCCGTCGGTCCTTACCCCGTCGTCCAGTATCATCTTCCTGACGAGGTCCTTTTCTGTGTTGTGAAAGACGCCGGAGATTGCTTTTCCTATCTCAAGCTCTTCCGCTTTGAAGTGCTTTTTGGCATCATCCAGGATCCTGTCCAGTTCGGTCTGTCTCCTGAGCTTGTCGGAAATCTTAACGGCGTCCTTTATACCGTCGATGACGTGGTCCCTGACATTTTGAGCAAGCTCCTCGTCTACCTCGACGGGCACTATGGCCCGCTTTTCCTTTCCGACCTTCTCGCGGAGCTGTCTCTGGGCGGCATTGATCTTCTTGATCTCCTCGTGGGCGCGGTTGATCGCCTCCAGGAACACGTCCTCGGAGACCTCGTTGGCGTTGCCCTCGACCATTACAACCGCTTCATCGGTGCCCACGACGATAAGGCCCATGTCGCATTCTTCGGCCTCATCAAGGGTCGGGTTGATAATATACTTGCCCTCGGACCTGCCGACCTTTATACCTGATATCGGGCCGTCGAAGGGTATGTCCGATATCATCAGGGCGGCCGAGACGCCGGTGATACCGAGGATGTCGGATACGTTTTCGTCGCCGTACGAGAGCACAAAGACGATGCCCTGTGTTTCGCATTTGAAACCGTCCGGAAACAGCGGCCTTATAGGCCGGTCAATCATGCGGGAGGTGAGTATCTCCTTTTCGGAGAGCCTGCCTTCACGCTTAAAAAAACCGCCGGGAATCTTCCCGGCCGCGTAGGTCTTTTCCACGTAATCTATGGTAAGCGGAAAAAAATCTCTTTCTACCCTTACTGTCTTTTCCGCCACCGCGGTGGCGAGCACTACGGTGTCTCCATACCTTACAACAGTGGAGCCGTCAGACTGTTTCGCCATCAGGCCGGTTTCTATTATAAGTTTGTTGCCATTAATCTCACCCTCTATATTTGTCATATCCTACCTTCTTAGGCCTAATTTTTCGATGATCTGTTCGTACTTTTCCTTTTTGCGCGACTTGAGGTAATCCAAAAGCTTTCTCCTCTGCCCTACGAGCATGAGGAGCCCCCTGCGTGAGTGATGGTCTTTCTTGTGAGTCTTGAAGTGCTCGGTCAGATATTTAATCCTCTCACTCAGGAGCGCAATCTGTACCTCTGGCGAACCGGTGTCGGTGTCGTGGATCTTAAACGTTGAGATTATGGACTGTTTTCTTTCCGTGTCAAGAGGCATTATGCACCCCTCCTTTCTCTTTTCTCGTATTATAGTTAGATTTTTAGCATATCATAGAACCTCGGAGCCTGTAAAGACACATACCAGGGCCCCGAAGCCCCCCCCGGCGGGCCCCGCGCAGAGGCGCGGGATGTGTCCCCTTGTTATTTGTCGTCGGGCTTTGATAGAATTTTTTACATTGTCCTACAGACAAAAGCTCATAGAGTTCATCAAGGGCCGCTCTTTTCTAAAGAGCGACAAGCCCGTATTCAGGCTCTCTTCCGGGAAGATGAGCAACGTCTACTTTGACCTCAGGCTCACCACGCTGTCGCCGGAGGGGCAGCACCTCATAGGCAACCTCGTTTTCGATACGATAAAGGAGCACGGCCTCAAGCCCAGAGGGGTGGGCGGCCTTACGATGGGGGCCGACCCGGTCTCCTCGGCCACAGCCTATGCCTCCTACCTGAAGGGCGAGCCGATAGAGGCCTTTGTCATAAGGAAGGAGCCCAAGCCCCACGGCAGGGGGCTTCAGGTAGAGGGTAACGTCCAGGCCGGCGACGATGTGGTTATAGTGGACGACGTCCTTACCACCGGAGGGTCGGTCATAGAGGCGATCGAAATCGCAAGGGAGACCGG